>NZ_JBHVEE010000042.1:0-68916 GCF_042802415.1 Streptomyces sp. NPDC057486
GGCAGGGCCCCGGGATCCGCTGCGCCGGTCCCGGGGCCCTGCCCGTGCAGGTGACGCCGACGACCGCTCAAGGATGAGCAGGAGCCCGGGCAGGCTTACGGATCACCGCCCGTCGGCCTTGGCGGCAGCGTCGATGGCCGCGAGTGAGCGGCGGGCCTGGTTGCGGTCCGTCGTGTACCAGAAGTCGGGAAGCGAGGCCCGGAGATAGCTGCCGTACCGGGCATTGGCCAGCCTCGGGTCGAGCACCGCGACCACACCCTTGTCGCCTGTGGCTCTGACCAGACGACCGGCGCCCTGGGCCATCAGCAGTGCGGCATGGGTCGCCGCGACAGCCATGAACCCATTGCCCCCCGCCTCCTCGACGGCCTTCTGGCGCGCACTCATCAGCGGATCGTCGGGACGCGGGAACGGGATCCGGTCCATGATCACCAACTGGCAGCTCGCCCCCGGGACATCGACGCCCTGCCAGAGCGAGAGTGTGCCGAAGAGGCAGGTCTCGGGGTCGGCCGCGAAGTTCTTGATCAGCTCACCCAGCGTCTCCTCACCCTGCAGCAGGATCGGCTTGTCGAGTCGGCCACGCAGTTCCTCCGCAGCGGCCTGGGCTGCCCTCATCGACGAGAAAAGCCCGAGCGTGCGCCCGCCGGCGGCCTCCACCAGTTCGGTGAGCTCGTCCAGCATGTCGGTGCGCGAACCCTCCCGGCCGGGCGTGGCCAGGTGCTTGGCGACGTACAGGATGCCCTGCTTCGGGTAGTCGAAGGGCGAGCCGACGTCGAGCCCCTTCCACTGCGGGAGGTCGTCGCCCGCGGTGCCCTCGGGGGCCAGGCCCAAGGACGCGCCCACACCGTTGAAGTCTCCGCCGAGCTTGAGCGTGGCGGAGGTGAGGACGACGGAGCGTTCCGCGAAGAGCTTCTCGCGCAGGAGGCCCGAGACGGAGAGCGGGGCGACACGCACGGACGCGCCGAAGCGGTCATGGCGCTCGTACCAGACGACGTCGTACTCGGACCCCTGGGTGATGCGCTCGGCAACGCCGTGGATGGTCTCCACGGAGGCCATTGCCTGCTTGCGGACGGCGTCCTCGTCCTGGACGGACTTGTCGCGGGTGGACCCCAGGGCCGTGATCACGGTGCGAGCAGCGTCGCGGAGCGCCATCAACGCGTAGCCGAGGTCCTCCGGAATCTCTTCCAGACGGCCGGGGAGCGCCAGCTCCATCACCCGCTCGAAGCCCTCCGCCGCGGTCTGCAGGGCGTCGGCGGCCTTCTCGTTGACCAGCTTCGCCGCACGGCGCACGGCCCGGTTCACCTGCCCGGGGGTGAGTTCTCCGGTGGCCACTCCGGTGACCCGGGAAACCAGCTCATGGGCCTCGTCGACGATCAGCACTTCATGCTGCGGGAGCACCGGGGCCCCCTCGATCGCGTCGATGGCGAGGAGCGCGTGGTTGGTGACGACGACATCGGCGAGCTTCGCGCGCTCGCGGGCCATCTCCGCGAAGCACTCCGCGCCGTACGCGCACTTGCTGGCGCCCAGGCACTCCCGGGAGGAGACGGAGACCTGCGCCCAGGCCCGGTCGGAGACGCCGGGGGTGAGGTCGTCGCGGTCTCCGGTCTCGGTCTCGTCCGACCAGTCCCGCAGCCGCAGCAGGTCCTGGCCGAGCTTGCTCGACGGCGCCGCGGCCTCGAACTGGTCGAAGAGTCCCTCTTCCTCTTCCTGCGGGACACCTTCGTGGAGCCGGTGCAGACAAAGATAGTTCGAGCGCCCCTTGAGCATCGCGAACTGGGGTCGACGGCGCAGCAGCGGATGCAGGGCGTCGACCGTACGCGGAAGGTCTCGCTCCACGAGCTGGCGCTGCAGCGCCAGGGTGGCCGTGGCGACCACGACGCGCTCCCCGTGCGCCAGCGCGGGCACCAGGTAACCGAGAGACTTGCCCGTGCCGGTACCGGCCTGGACCAGCAGATGGGAATTGTCGTCGACGGCCTCGGCAACGGCCTCGGCCATGGAGGCCTGACCAGGCCGCTCCGTACCGCCGACGGCGGTCACGGCGGCGTGCAGAAGCTCGGGGAGGGATGGCTTTGTCATAGCGTGACCAGCCTACGGTGCACCACTGACAACGGGGATCACTCCAGGACTCACGCGGAGAGGTGGAGTGGGTTGGGAACCGTGCCGTGGACGGCGGCGTGGGGGCGCTCGGGCCGGTCGCGGTAGCCGTCGCGATACAGGCGGTTGCGGTTG
Source organism: Streptomyces sp. NPDC057486 (assembly GCF_042802415.1). NCBI lineage: Bacteria > Bacillati > Actinomycetota > Actinomycetes > Kitasatosporales > Streptomycetaceae > Streptomyces > Streptomyces sp. NPDC057486. The sequence continues at coordinate 2,227 of NZ_JBHVEE010000042.1, forward strand.
AGGCAGAGGCGTTCTATGCGCGGCGTCAGCATGTCGAACATCTCGAAGCGGTCCTTGAGCTCGGGAAAGCGGGCGTGGTGGCGCAGGATCTCGGCTCGGACGAGTGACCAGAATTCGTCCTCCGGGACACCCAGCTGCTCCTCGCACAGCCTGGACAGAAATCGGAAGACACCGACGAAGAGCCCTGAGTGGATGAACTGGGTGAGGAAGCCGGGCTCCTCGGTGAGAAGGATGCTGCGTACGTCGTCCGGCATGGTCGCGTGCTCCGGCAGCGGCCGGGCGCTGATGTTCACATCGTCGACGAAGTCCTTGATCGCCAACCGTACGGGCACGTCCTGGCCGTCGAAGACCACGATGGCGTTCTCGCCGTGCGGGGAGAAGACCGTGCCGTACTGGTAGAGGAAGTGCAGCAGCGGCGGGAGCAGTGCGGCGAAGAGCCGGGTCAGCCAGACGGAGGGGGTCAGACCCGAGCGGGCGACGAGCTCGGCGGTGAAGGCGCGGCCGTGCGGATCCGTGTGGAGCAGCGACGCAAGGGTGCGGGCGCGCTCCCCGGGCGCGAGCCGGGGGTGGAGCGGTTCTCGCCAGATCGCGCCGAGGATCTCCTTGAACTGGTACGGGGTCTCGGGGAGGTGGTCGTAGTGCGGGTGCGCAACCGTTACGGAGGCAACCTCTCCGAGCAGGATGACCCCACAGGTGTCACGCAGAAAGGGGTCGCGGTCGCGCAGTCCCTGCACCCAGGTGGTGACGGCGGGCGCAGCGAGGGTCCGCTCGGTCGGCAGACCCCGCCAGACCAGCGTGTTGAGGATCGACAGCGGCAGTTTGACGGTGTGCCGGTCGGGGTGTCCGAGGTTGGCGAAGGTACGGATGGACTGCTGCGGCAACCGCGGGTCCTCGTCGGTGTGCAGCGGAACGATGTCGCCGTCGGCGATGGCCGGGGCGAACAGCGGAACGATCCATTCGTCCCACTGCCAGGGGTGCACGGGAAGAAAGAGGTAGGAGTCCGGGTCGAGGCCGCGGGCGCGGAGTCCGGCTGCGAATGATGCGCGGACCGGGGCGTCGAGTTCCTGCGCGTACAGCTGCTCGGGAGTGGCGAGGCGGGTCACACCTCGGTAGCCGGCGATCCGGGTGCTCACAGCGATCCACGGCAGCCTGACCGGTCTGCGGGCCTCGGGCGTGAAGCGGGAGGCGTCGGCGGCGGAGAATCCGAGGCGCCCCTTGTTGGCGACGAGCCACGGATGGCCGGTCTGGTGTCCCTCGAGCTCGGCGTAGTCGAGTTCGGCCAGCCGGGCGGCGGTGAACGCTGTGTGGTCCAGCCGGGCGTCGGCGGCGAGTGTGGTGGTGATCTCGCGGATGAGGTGGCCGAGCGTGGCGCCGTCGAGTTCGAGAAGACGGTGGGCGCGGGCGAGGAACTGGAGCGGGTCGCCGAACGGGATGGTCCCGGTGCTCTCGTCCTGGCCGGTACCCGCGGGCGCGTTCCGGTCGGTGACGCGTATCGAGTCGGGGGCGACGTGCCAGCCGCCGTAGACGCCCCGGCCGGCGCAGAAGTTCAGGGTTTCGCCGTCGTCCAGCGCAAGGGTGTAGGTGTCGCTCCCGGCGGCCCTGGGAATCGGCTCGATGATTTCCTCGTAGGCGAACTCTCCGAGCATTTTCGCGAGCAGGCGGGCGGCGGCCCGTTCCCAGACCGTCCGGTTCAGTTCTGGAGTGCTGAGCAGCGCGGGAGACTCCGCTGGTTCATGGCTCGCAGGATTGTTCGGCACGGGGACTCCTCGGGAGGGAACCGATGGGCTTCGAGCGGTGTAAGTAATGCAACAGGTCGTTCACAGCTGGGCACGGTGGGCCCGGTCGCGGACCATCAGGGCGGCTCGCTTGTCGGGGAGTTCAACTTCCGCGGAGAACCGGAAGCCGGCGCTCAGGAAGGCGGAGACGGAGGGGGTGTTGCGCAGGTCGGGTTCCGCTACGACGCGTGCGCAGAGAGGACGGTTGTCGAGTACGAGGTCGGAGACGGCCCGGAGCAGGGTGGTACCGACGCCGCGCCCGCGGTTGTTCACGCCGCCGATGAGGAGGTGGATTCCGGTGTCATGCGGTCGGGCGGGATAGCGGCGCGCCAATGGGTCGAGGTCCGCACGATAGATCTCCCAGTAGCTCATGGGAATGCCGGAGAGCACGCCCAGGCAGGGGACGCTGCGTCCATCACCCTCGAGCTGCGGGAGTAGATGGGTGGCGGTGACTGCTTCGGCCCCTGCGAGTTCCCAGAAGGCGGCGACTGCGGGGTCGTTCATCCAACGGCTGATCACGGACAGGTCGCGGTCCAGTCGCACGGGGACGAGTTGGAACACTCCGGCGGTGGTGGTGACGGGGCGCCATTCGGCCGGGTTGTCGAGCAGGTCGAAGGTGCTGGACAGGTCGGTGGCCGGTGTTGTTGCCGGTGCGTCTTCCCTGAACAGCGCGAGGAACTCGTCGGAGAGCTTCAGGTCCAGGGTGTCCTCCACGCCCGTACCCGCCCGTGGGACGGGGCCGGCTCCTGCATCGGCGTGCGCATCTTCGGGAGGCACGGTGACGCTCTCCTCTCAGCAGTTCCTGCAGTTCCTGCAGTTCAGGGGTTCAGGCGCTGGTCATGTTCCTTCAGGCATACAGGGGGTTGGCGATGGTGACATAGACGGACTGAGTGTCGACCGGTCCGACGAGTTCGTCGAGACCGTGCAGTCGGGTCAGCATGTTGGCCTTGCACCGCAGGTGCGAGTTCTGCAGCAGCTGCGCGGGAAGCGGGGAGCCGAGGCCGGTGACACCGCCGAGGAATCGCCGGAGGCCGGCGATGAGCACTCGTTCATCGGCGAGATGCTCGGCGCCGAAGGCTCCGATCAGACCGAAGATGTTGTTGATGCCCAGGTAGTAGGCGAAGCGCTCGTCGGTGACCGCATCGGAGACGAAGGTGTCGCTGACGGTTCCGATGCCGGAAAGCCTCTGCTCAAGTGCTGGGCGATGCGATTCGCGGAAATAGTAGCCCTGGTTGTCCCGATACCGGCCCCCGATGGGCCAGCCGGAGGCGTCGAGCAGCACCAGCGTGTTCTGCTGGTGGGCTTCCAGGGCGACGCCTGCTGTGGCATCGAGCCAGAGCACGGGGCGCACGACCCGGTCGAGGTAGCGCAGGAACCACTCGGCGGCGACCGCTCCCTGAGTTCTGCCGGTGGAGGCAGCGAGGCGGAAGACGATGTCGGCGAGGCGCGATTGCATGCCTGGCCGGTCGGACCAGGGGCGCGGGGAAGTCAGCCCGGCAATGCACACGGCATCGTCGTGCGGGCCGAAGGGGTTGTGACGCAGCATGACATCGAGGCCGGGGACGGGTTCGCCACCCGGTGTGTCGACGGCGAGCCAGGCCGGGTCGCGAACGATGTCGAAGCCGGGGTGGACGGCGTGCCACTGCGCAGCGAGTCCACTGCGGAGCAGCCGGTGGACCTCCACACCCCGGTGAAGTTCCTTGCGGAGATTCTCACGACGGGAGTTGGTGATGCGTACGCCGAGGGAGAGCTTGAGCATGACGTCGGCGCCGGACCGATGGACGGTACGGACGGACGAGGTGGGGTGCCAGGGCTCGCCGTGCGGTCCCAGGTCATGGAGAAGACCGGCTTCGAGCAGGGCCGCGACGTCCGGACGGCTGCCCAGTTCCCGTGCCTGCCAGGGGTGGAGCGGAATCGGTGTCGTGTTGGCGGGGAGGTGCAGTCCGTCGGTGTGGGAGGCGACGAGGTCTTCGGCGGGGACGGGGCGGCCTCCGTCCGTCCAGGAGGAATCGGTGGCCAGCAAGGAGCGGTCCACAGCCATCCAGTGCAGCGGGAAGGAGCCGTGCAACTCCGGTGAGTAGAGCCGGGATTCGGCCTCGGAGATGCCTTCGCGGCTCTTGGGGCTGGGGTGCAGGGGGTGGCCCAGCAGGAGCGACTGCTCGGCGGTGAGGAAGAGGTCCGAGTCGGCGGGGGGCGCGGGTGTGCGGCGTCGCTCGGCGATGAAACCGGCTGTACGGCGTACGGAGTCGGCGACCCTGGCCACCATGTCGGCGCCTTCGTTGCGGTCCGCCTCGCGCCCCAGGAGGGCGGCGACGGTGACGGCATCGGTGGTCGGAGCCTCGTCGGGTGCGTGCTCCAGGACGGGCGGGCCGAAGCGGTGCCATCCCGTGGCGGACCAATAGAGGATGGGGACGAGCAGGTCGGTGCCGCTGGCGGGAAGCGGGATGCGGAGAGTGTTGCCGTCGGGTCGAGGCAGATCGTTCTCGCGGACCCAGCAGCGCAGCAGGTTCTCGACGCCTGATGCGTCTGCCGCCCGGAGCGGGTCCGGGTGGTCGAGAGGATCGGCCGTTCCTGCGTTGGCAGGGGGGGCCTGCGGAGTACACCGCTCGCCATACAGGGCTGCCATCTGGCGCGGCACCGTCGTCTGCTCGACTGCCACTCGGCCGACGAGCACGGACTGGCCTCGTTGCTGGCCGACGGGGGCGCCGTCGGCCTCGGGCGCGGGCGCGGGGGTGGGGTTCACGGCGGTCTTTCTTGTGGAGGGTGTCCGGGGTCAATGGGTCGACCCGGTCGTGATTCGGCGATGCGGCAAGCGCTCAGCGGCTGCCAGGGCGTCGGCGAGGCGGTCGACGACCGCCGTGGCCTGTTCGTCGGTGAGTGTGAGCGGAGGGAGTAGGCGTACAACGCTGGAGTGGCGTCCGCCGAGTTCGACGATGAGGCCGCGCCGGAGGCATTCCTGTTGGACAGCGGCGGCGAGGACCGGGGCGGGCGGTGCCTCGGTGGCGCCTCCGGTACCGCACGTGAGCGGGGCGGACTCGGGGTCGACGAGTTCGACCCCGATCATCAGCCCCCGTCCGCGGACGTCTCCGATGCAGGGGTGGTCGGTGGCCAGCGTGCGGAGGCGGGCGAGCATACGGGCGCCGAGCGACGAGGCGTGCTCGGCGAGCCGGTTCTCGCGCACGTAGGCGAGGGTGGCCGTGCCGGCGGCCATCGCCAGTTGGTTGCCGCGGAATGTCCCCGCGTGGGCGCCCGGTTGCCAGGTGTCCAGTTCGGAGCGGTAAATGATCACTGCAAGCGGGAGGGAACCACCGATGGCCTTCGAGAGCACCATCACATCAGGGGTGATCCCGCTGTGCTCAACCGCCCAGAAGGCGCCGGTCCGGCCGACGCCGGTCTGGACCTCGTCGGCGATCAGGGGGATGGACCGGGAGGCGGTGATCGCACGCATCCGACGCATCCAGCCGTCGGGGGCGGGGTTCACTCCGCCCTCCCCCTGCACCGGTTCGAGGATCATTCCGGCCGGCGCGGGTACTCCGCCCTTGGGATCGTCCAGCAGGCTCTCGGTCCACCGGGCGGCGATGTCGGCACCGCGTTCGCCACCGATACCGAACGGACACCGGTACTGCAGCGGGAAGGGGAGTCGGGTCACGCGGACATCCTCGGCTCCGCCCGAGGCCGCAAGGGCTCCCTCCGTCATCCCGTGGTAGGCGCCGGCGAAGGCCAGGAGTCCGCTGCGCCCGGTCGCGGCACGGACCAGTTTGAAGGCCGCCTCGACGGCGTCCGTTCCGGCCGGTCCACAGAACTGGATGCGGGCGTTGTCGGCGAACTGCCGTGGCAGTGTGGCGAACAGTTCCGTGGTGAAGGCGTCCTTGACCGGGGTCGCGAGGTCGAGGACATGGAGGGGTGCACCCGAGTCGATGACCTTCTTGATCGCCTCCAGCACCACCGGATGGTTGTGCCCGAGCGCCAGCGTGCCAGCTCCGGAGAGACAGTCGAGATAGCGCCGTCCGTCCGCACCTTCGATGGTCAGCCCGCGGGCCCGCACCGGCACGATCGGCAGTGACCGCGCATAGGTGCGAGCGGCCGATTCGCGCAGCGACTGGCGGCGCAGGATTCCCTCGTGCACCGCGGGTGGTGCCACCGGAGCTGGTTCGGTCACGGCCACGGCTTCTGGTCCTCCCGCTGTCACAGTTGCGTTGCACGTCCGTACGTTTCCGCAAGAACGGACTGCGGCGATGAACGCTGCCCGTAAGTCCCTCGTACGTACCAACGACGCCGGTCGCAGGGGATCACGGGTAAATCGGAAGATCCTTGCGGAGACGGAACCGTGGACCTGCTGCGTACCGTCCCCATCGGCACCGGCATAGTGGGGGGCCGTGCCGACACTCCGGGCACCATCACCGGAGTGCGCGGCGCGTTCGGAAGAGTGCCCAAATGCACTACAGAAGTGCTGAGTTACGAAGTCCCAGGGGGATCACCGCATGCGACCGATTCGACCAGTTCTCACCACGCGTCCGGGGAGGAGCGGACGTCGCACACCCTCCTCGGTGCTCGCGGTGGCCGCGGTCACCGCCGTTCTCGCGCTCACGGCCACCGCCTGCGGGCCGAGCGAGGACGGTGCGAATGCCGAGCCGAGCAACTCCGTCGGGCAGACCTCGGATGACAAGATCACTATTCCGGATGATCTGCGGGACCGTCTCAAGGAACACGGAGTCGACCTCGACAAGTGGAAGAACGGCGAGTGGAAGAACTGGGACAAGGACACGTGGCTGCGTGAGGCCAAGGACTTCATCAACCCGATCATCGAGGGACTCTGGGACCCGGACCGCATGCGGGATGCCGACAAAGCGCCCGAGCAGCCGGTCGACAACGACATCTCGGGTGACAAGGGTGTGACGGACCCGACGCCCGTGCCGGTGCGGGCCACGAATGTGCAGTCGCCGTACCACGGCAGTGCCGCAGAGTCGGGGAAGCTCTTCTTCGACGGCCCCGAGGGTTCCATGGTCTGCTCCGCAACCGTGGTGGAGGACCCGGCAAATCCCGGAAAGTCCAACATGGTGTGGACCGCCGGACACTGTGTACACGCGGGCAAGAAGGGCGGCTGGTACCGCAACATCGCCTTCGTGCCGTCGTACAACAACGGCGGCCTGTCGCTGGCCGAACTGAAGGACGCGCCCAAGGAGAAGATCGCTCCCTATGGCGTGTGGTGGGGGCAGTGGGCGCAGACCTCCGACCAGTGGATCGCCGACGGCGGCCCCACCGGTGGCCAGGGAGCCGCGTACGACTTCGCGGTCCTGCATGTGGCCCCGGAGAAGGGTTCGACCGGGAAATCCCTTGAGGAGACGATCGGTTCGGCGCTGCCCGTCGAGTTCAACGCCCCGGCCGTGCCGAAGGTCGACAACATGACGGCAACCGGGTTCCCGGCTGCTCCGCCGTACGACGGCCAGAAGATGCTCCAGTGCAAGGACAAGCCGGGCCGCCTCTCGCTCACCGAGGCAGACCCGACGATGTACCGCATCGGGTGCTCCATGACCGGCGGCTCCTCCGGCGGTGGCTGGGTCGCGGCGGGCCAGGACGGCAAGCCCGCACTGGTGTCGAACACGTCCATCGGCCCGGTGACAGCCGGCTGGCTGGCAGGGCCGCGCCTCGGCAAGGAGGCCAAGGGCGTCTACGACGCGGTCAGCAAGAAGTACGCAGGACAGTGACGCGCACGAACTGTCACCGACAGCCTTGTCGGTGACAGTTGTTCAGGGAACCCTCGGCACGACAGCAGTCCGTCGGGGGTGCCCGGTGGCCGGGCATCCGACCCCCGGGCACCCCCCTCATGCGCCGGTGCTCGGTGGCGGAAAGCATCCGCCGGACCGTCATAGGGTGGGCCTGCATCTCGGGGTGGCCATCGGCCCGACCCCTAACATGACACGTTCATGGCATTTTCTGAGTGTTTCAGGGGGAAGTTTTCCATGCGATCCATACGTCCGCTGCTCGTCGCGACCGGCCTCGTCGCCGCTCTCGCGCTGACGGCCACAGCATGTGGCCCGAGCGAGGACAAGACGGCCGACAAGCCCGCCGCCGAATCCGCCGGTGGCAACGGCACCGGCGGCGGCATATCCGCCGATCTGGCCGAGACGCTCAAGAAGCACGGCGTCGACCCGGAGAAATGGAAGAACGGCGAGTGGAAGAACTGGGACAAGGACAAGTGGCTGCGTGAGGCAAAGGACTTCGTCAACCCGGTGATCGACGGGCTGTGGAAGCCCGAGCGGATGAAGTCCGCCAAGGACCCGGCGAGGACGATGGCGGCCAGTGACTTCTCCGGCGACCAGGGCGTCACGGACCCGGAGCCCGCGCCGGTCAAGGCAGAGCCCGAGAACCTCCCGTACCACGAACATGCCGCCCCGGTCGGCAAGGTGTTCTTCGACTCCCCCGAGGGGTCCATGGTCTGCTCGGGCACGGTCGTCAAGGACCCGAAGAACCCGGGCAGATCCAACCTGGTGTGGACGGCCGGACACTGTGTTCACGCCGGTTCGAAGGGTGGCTGGTACCGCAACATCGTCTTCGTTCCCGCCTACAACGACAAGGGCAAGTCCGCCGCGGCGCTGGAGAACGCCCGGCCCGAGGAGATCGCCCCGTACGGCGCGTTCTGGGCCGACTGGGCCACGACCTCCGGTGAGTGGATCGCCGATGGCGGCCCCACAGGCGGCGAGGGCGCTCCGTACGACTACTCCGTGCTGCACGTGAAGCCGGAAAGCGGCACCAAGTCGCTTGAGGAGACCGTGGGGAACGCTCTGCCGGTCAACTTCGACGCCCCCGAGATCTCGCAGATCAGCGCCATGGGCGCCTGGGGCTACCCCGCCGCCGCCCCGTACGACGGTCTGATCATGCACAAGTGCATCGACCGTCCCGGCCGGCTCTCCATCAGCCCCAGCACTCCGACGATGTATCGCATCGGCTGCACCATGACCGGCGGCTCCTCCGGTGGCGGCTGGTTCAGTGAGGGCTCCGGCGGCAAGCTGGCACTGGTCTCCAACACCTCCATCGGCCCGGCGACTGGGGGCTGGCTCGCAGGACCCCACCTGGGCCGGGGCGCACAGGAGATCTTCACCATGATGAGCGACAAGTTCGCCGGCCGGTAGTCACGGTCCGGTGGACGCCCGAAGGCCCGCTCCCTCACGACGAGGGGGCGGGCCTTCGGTCCGTACTGTGCTGTGCTGTCAGTGCGCCACGGGCACGAACGGCGCAAGGTCCGCGGCCAGTTCCTCGTGCACCCGCGCCTTGAGGAGGGTGCCCTCCGAGGTGTGTTCCTCGGAGATCACTTCGCCGTCGGCGTGCGCCCGGGAGATGAGTCCGCCGTGCGTGTACGGGACGAGTGCCTCGATCTCGACCGACGGCCGGGGCAGTTCGGCATCGATGAGCGCGAGCAGCTCGTCGATTCCGGCCCCGGTCCGCGCCGAGACGGCGATGGCGTGCTTCTCGTTCCGCAGCAGACGCTGGAGGACCAGCGGGTCGGTCGCATCCGCCTTGTTGATCACCACGACCTCGGGTACGTCCAGCGCACCCACTTCGCGGATCACTTCGCGCACCGCGGCGAGCTGCTCCTCGGGTACCGGGTGCGAGCCGTCCACCACGTGCAGGATCAGGTCGGACTCGCCGACCTCCTCCATGGTGGAGCGGAACGCCTCGACGAGGTGGTGCGGAAGGTGCCGAACGAACCCGACGGTGTCGGCCAGCGTGTAGAGCCGGCCGGTCGGCGTCTCGGCCCGGCGCACGGTCGGGTCGAGTGTGGCGAAGAGTGCGTTCTCCACCAGGACGCCCGCCCCGGTCAGCCGGTTGAGCAGCGACGACTTGCCTGCGTTCGTGTAACCGGCAATGGCGACCGAGGGCACCTTGTTGCGCTTGCGCTCCTGCCGCTTGATCTCGCGGCCGGTCTTCATCTCCGCGATCTCCCGGCGCATCTTCGCCATCTTCTCGCGGATCCGGCGCCGGTCCGTTTCGATCTTGGTCTCACCGGGGCCACGGGTGGCCATGCCGCCACCGCCGCTGGAACCGCCGCCGCCCATCTGGCGGGAGAGCGACTGCCCCCAACCACGCAGGCGCGGCAGCATGTACTGCATCTGTGCCAGCGAGACCTGTGCCTTGCCCTCACGGGACTTGGCGTGCTGGGCGAAGATGTCGAGGATCAGGGCGGTCCTGTCGACCACCTTGACCTTGACGACGTCCTCCAGATGGATCAGCTGGCCGGGGCTGAGCTCACCGTCGCAGACGACGGTGTCGGCCCCTGATTCGAGGACGATGTCACGCAGCTCCATCGCCTTGCCCGAGCCGATGTAGGTGGCCGGGTCGGGCTTGTCGCGCCGCTGGAAGACGGCGTCAAGCACCTGAGCACCCGCCGTCTCGGCCAGCGCCGCCAGCTCCGCGAGGGAGTTCTCGGCGTCCTGCACGGTCCCCGAGGTCCAGACGCCGACCAGCACCACACGCTCCAGGCGCAGCTGCCGGTACTCGACCTCGGTGACGTCCTCAAGCTCTGTGGAGAGGCCCGCCACACGCCGCAGCGCCGCACGCTCGGAGCGGTCGAACTGCTCGCCGTCCCGCTCTCCGTCGATCTCGTGGCTCCAGGCGACGTCCTCTTCCATCAGGGCGTGGGCCCGAAGGCTTTCGGTGAGGCTCTCGGTGACGTTCTCCGTGGCACTCTGCGCATTCTGCGCGTCCTGGGGAAAGGAAGAAGAGGAGGTCATTGGATCCTTACGTCGATGGAATTCCGTTACGTCAGTCACAACGCGTGACCTGTCCGGAAGATTCCCGCTCGGGAGAATCTCCGGTCCGGCTGCCGCGGCGACCCGTCGATAGTGGCACGGCCCGGACGGCCCCGTCACCCGGGTTTACCGGTGTCCGGCGGGCTGGGTGCTGTGCCAGTCCGGGTGCCCGGGCATCGGCGGGGTCTTCTCGCTGTACAGCCAGCCGTCGAAGAATGCGGTCAGGTCGCGTCCCGCAATTTCCGACGACAGCCGGACGAAGTCCGCCGTGGTGGCGGTGGAGTCCCGGTGCTTCCTCACCCAGCGGCGTTCCAGCCGGCCGAAGGCACTCTTGCCGATTTCCTGTCGCAGCGCGTAGAGGACCAGCGCGCTGCCGTCGTACACCACGGGCCGGAAGAGGCTGATCTTCTGTCCCGGCGAGGGCGCGGAGGGGCGGGCCGGCGGTCCTCCGACTGCGCGCCAGCCGTCGGACTGGGTGTAGGCATCACGCATTCGCTTCACCAGCGACTTCTTGGCGTGCTCCTCCGCGTAGCGGGCCTCGTACCAGCTGGCATGTCCTTCGCTGAGCCAGAGATCGGACCAGGCCTGCGGGGAGACACTGTCGCCGAACCAGTGGTGGGCCAGCTCATGGACCATGAGCGAGTCGACGTACCACTGGGGATATGCCTTGGTGGTGAACAGGGTCCGTTCGAAGAGCGTCAGTGTCTGGGTCTCCAGCTCGAAACCGGTCTCCGTGTCGGCGACCAGCAGTCCGTACGTCTCGAAGGGATAGCGGCCGACCTGGCGCTCCATCCACTCCAGCTGTCCGGGCGTCTTCTTGAGCCAGGGCTCCAGGCGGGCGGCGTCCGCGGCCGGCACCACATCACGAACCGGCAGCCCGTGCGGCCCCGTCCGCTTCCGGACGGTCGAGTGCCCGATGGAGACCTGGGCCAGTTCGGTCGCCATGGGGTGCTCGGTCCGATACGTCCAGGTGGTCGAGGCGCCGTGCCGGACCGTGCCGGCGGGCAGGCCGTTGGCCACCACCGTCAGGTCCTTGGGAGCGGTCACCCGGAAGGTGAAGTAGGCCTTGTCGGAGGGGTGGTCATTGCTGGGGAAGACGCGGTGCGCGGCGTCGGCCTGGTTGGCCATGGCCAGGCCGTCGGAGGTGCGCAGCCAACCGCCACTGTCCTGGTCGCCTCTGGGGTCGCTGGTGTGCCGGACGGTGATCCGGAGCGGCACTCCGGCGGGCAGCCTGCCGAGGGGCTCGACGACAAGGTCCTCGCCCGTGACGGCGAAGTCGGCGCGCAGGCCGTTGACCGCGACGGAACGGACGGTACCGCGGGTGAAGTCGAGGTTGATCCGGTCCAGCGGTTCGGTGGTCCGCGCGTCGATCGTGGTGACGGCGTCCAGGGGTTTGCTGTTGTTGCCGTGGTAGGTGAATCCGATGTCGTACGAGAGGACGTCGTACCCCGGGTTGCCGAGGGTGGGGAAGAGTGAATCCCCGATGCCGAGCGGCATGGGTGAGGGCAGGGTGGCGGCAACGAGGGTGGCCGATGCGGTGGCCAGCAGGGCGGCCCGCAGGCGGCGGGGGATGAACGGCATGGACTACGGCTATCAGCGACCCGCGCGGGTACGGGCGCGGCACGCGCCGCGCCACTCGAACGAGGTCGCCGGGACAGCTGGGCGCCGCGGACGACTGGTTCAGACGGCGGCGGCCGGGTGCTGGGCGCGGTTCACGTCGTACACCCCCGGTACGTCCCGCATCGCGCGCATCAGTGCAGGCAGTCCGGCTGCGTCCGGGAGCTGCAGGGTGTAGGTGTGCCGAACACGTTGTTCGCTGGGCGGTTCCACGGTGGCGGAGATGATCGCCGCATCCGCCGACGCGATGGCCTCGGTGAGATCGGCGAGCAGCCCTGGCCGGCCGAAGGACTCGGCGACCAGCGTGACCCGGCATTCCGCCGCGTCGCCCCAGCCCACCGTGACGGGCGTCCGGCCTCCTGCCTGCATCCGGGCCACCCCGGGACACTCTCGCCGGTGCACCGTGACGGCTCCGCCGCGCACGGTGAATCCGATGACGTCGTCGGGCGGTACGGGGGTGCAGCAGCCTGCGAGCCGTACGGTGGCGTCCGGCATGCCCACGACGACGGTCGCGGCGCGGCGTGCGGCCCGGTTGACTCCGGCTTCCGACGGGTCCGCCGGCTGCCGCTCGGGCCTGCGGCCCACGGGCTGGCTGCCGTACGTCCCCTGGGCACCCTCCGGGTGGGCGTCGAGCCACCCGGTGATGGCGATGCGCGCAGCGGCCGTACGGGCGTGGTCGAGCCAGTCCGGTGAGGGACCGGAGGCGGCGTCCCCTGCGAGCAGCAGCTGCACGGTGTCCCCGTCACTGAGCACGGTGGAGAGCGTGGCGAGCCGACCGTTGACCCTGGCCCCGATACAGCTGTGGGCCTCGTCGCCGTACTGCGCGTAGGCGGCGTCGACGCAACTGGCGCCGGCGGGGAGTCCGAGCGTGCCGCCATCGGTGCGGAAGACCGTGATCTCGCGGTCCTCGGCGAGGTCGGCGCGGAGGGTGGTCCAGAAGGTGTCCGGGTCGGGGGCGGACTGCTGCCAGGCGAGGAGCCGGGAGAGCCAGCCGGGCCGGGTCGGGTCGGCGCGCTCCCCGTCCGCGGGTTCGGCCTGCGGCAGCGCGGAGGTGCCGTCCGCGGTGTAGGGGTTGCCGAGGGCGATCACGCCCGCCTCGGCGACCTTGTGCATCCGATGGGTACGGATGAGGACTTCCGCGACCGCGCCCTCCGCGCCCACGACAGCCGTGTGCAGTGACTGGTACAGGTTGAATTTGGGAGCCGCGATGAAATCCTTGAACTCGGAGATCACGGGCGTGAAGCAGGTGTGGAGCTCGCCGAGGACGGCATAGCAGTCGGCGTCCTCGCCGACGAGCACGAGCAGCCGCCCGAAGTCGGTGCCGCGCAGCTCTCCGCGTTTGATCCTGACGCGGTGCACGGAGACGTAATGGCGGGGCCTGATGAGGACTTCTGCGGGGATGTCGGCGTCCCGCAGCACGGTTCTGACGTTCTCGGCGATGGCGGAGAGGGGGTCGCCGGTCGCTCCCGGGGAGCCGGATTCCGGTACCGAGGCCGCGGCGATCAGTGCCCGAGTGTGTGCGTACTCCGCGGGATGGAGGATCGCGAAGACAAGATCCTCCAGCTCGGTCTTGAGTGCCTGCACCCCGAGCCGTTCGGCGAGCGGGATCAGCACGTCGCGGGTGACCCTGGCGATCCTCGCCTGTTTTTCCGGGCGCATGACCCCGAGGGTGCGCATGTTGTGCAGCCGGTCGGCAAGCTTGATCGACATGACCCGGACGTCGTCCCCGGTGGCGACCAGCATCTTGCGGAACGTCTCGGGTTCGGCCGCCGCCCCGTAGTCGACCTTCTCCAGTTTGGTGACGCCGTCGACGAGGTAGCAGACCTCGTCGCCGAACTGCTCCCGCACCTGATCGAGGGTCACCTCGGTGTCCTCGACCGTGTCGTGGAGCAGCGAAGCCGTCAGTGTCGTGGTCTCGGCCCCTAGTTCGGCGAGGATCAGCGTGACCGCGAGCGGGTGCGTGATGTAGGGCTCGCCGCTCTTGCGCATCTGCCCCCGATGGGAGGACTCTGCCAGGACGTAGGCCTTGTGGAGGATGCTGAGATCGGCGTCCGGGTAGTGGGCCCGGTGGGCCTCGGCGACGTGGCCGATCGCGTCGGGCAGCCGGTCGCGGGAGACCGGTCCGAGCACGGCGACGCGGCCGAGCCTGCGGAGATCGATCCGGGGGCGGCCTCGTCTGCGGATGGGAGCACCTGGATTGGTGGCCTCTGCGCTCATGGGGGCACCTCCGGCAAACGTCGACCGGCGGTGGGGAGGTGCGGACGCGCCTCCGGGCCGGTGCTTGATGCTACCGACCCCACCACGTGGGGGAGTCCGGCTCTCGCTCAGCGTGAACCGGATCACCCATTCGAGCGATGCTCTAGCCGGTCACCGTTTCGAGCCAGGCCGGATCGATCTTGCCCTCGGCCACGATGACAGCGGCTCCGGTCATCTCGATCTCGCCGTCCGGCCGCTCGGTGATCACGAGGGTGCCGCCCGGCAGGTCGACGGTGTACGTGACCGGGGTACCGGTCTCGGCGGGGTCCGCGCCGTCCCTACGGGCGGCGGCGACGGCCACGGCGCAGGCGCCGGTGCCACAGGAGCGGGTCTCGCCCGAACCACGCTCGTGGACCCGCATCGCCACATGGCGCGGTCCGCGGTCCACGACGAACTCGATGTTGACGCCGTCGGGGTAGACGGCGGCAGGGCTGAACGGCGGTACGGAGCGCAGCTCGCCCGCGTGTGCCAGGTCGTCGACGAAGGCCACCGCGTGCGGGTTGCCCATATTGACGTTGCGCGCGTCCCAGCTGCGGCCGTCCACGGTGACCGTGACGCCGTCCTCGGGGAGCAGGGCGCGCCCCATGGAGACCGTGATGTCGCCGCCCTTGGCGAGGTGGACCTTCTTCACGCCGCCGCGGGTCGCGACCGCGAGGTCACCCTCCTCGACCAGGCCGGCGCGCTGCAGATAGTGGGCGAAGACCCGCACGCCGTTGCCGCACATCTCGGCGATCGAGCCGTCGGCATTGCGGTAGTCCATGAACCACTCGGCGTCGGCCGCCATGGTCCGCGCCTCGGGGTGTGCGGCGGACCGGACGACGTGCAGCAGCCCGTCACCGCCGATACCGGCCCGCCGGTCGCAGAGCCGGGCGACGACGGATGCGGGCAGGTCGACGGCGTTGTCCGGGTCGGGAACGATCACGAAGTCGTTCTCGGTGCCATGACCCTTGAGGAAGGCGATCTGCGAGGTGCTCACAGGGCAACTGTACGAGGCCGCACCGACAGCGGACGAAGCCGGGCCGAACGGTGGACGGGCGCGGCGGGGACCGGACGAGGGACGGGCCGGGCGCGAGTCCGGACTCAGCGCAGTCGCGCCACGCGCCAGATGGCCAGCGCGACCAGTGCGCCGGACACGGCCACGTACAGGGCGATCACGCGCCAGTCGGGGCGCTCCCCCGAGCCCCGGGGCGGCAGGCCCGGCCAGGTGTGGCCGACACGGCGGGCGGCCATCATCCCCCAGCCCGCCGCGCAGCAGCTGATCAGCAGACCGAGCATGGCGACGACCGCGCCCCCGTCGCCGAACTCGAAGGCGAGCGGGAAGGCAAACATCAGCGAACCGACCGCGGCAAGCATGACGATCGGGGCGAGCTGCCAGATCCTCAGACGGCGCGCGGGCCGCAGCTCGACCTCGACCTCGGGGGTCACCTGGGGCTCGTCAGGCCCGTCAGGGCTCAGGCGTCCCGCCTCGTGCTGCGCGTTCGGTGCGTCTTGTTCTGTGTCGCGAGGGCCGGCCTCCATCGCCACGCGCCCTCCCAACTCGGACTCCACTGGTCGATCGATGCTCGATGATGGCACGCTCCCGGTCGCCTTAATGACGGGCAGGGCTTCCCGATGCCATCACGTGATCAGGCTGTAACCGCTCGTTCGACCAACGCCAGCGCCCGGTCCGGGAGTTCCCCGCGGTGCTCCGCGGCGCCGCTCAGCCACTGGACGCGGGGGTCGCGGCGGAACCAGGAGTCCTGACGCCGCGCGAAGCGTTTGGTGGCGCGGACCGTCTCGGCGCGGGCCTCGTCCTCCGTGCACTCGTTGGCCAGTGCGGCAAGCACCTGCTGGTAGCCGAGCGCACGGGAGGCGGTGCGCCCCTCGCGCAGACCGCGGGCCTCCAGAGTCCGCACCTCGTCCACGAGTCCTGCCTCCCACATCCGGTCGACCCGGACGGCGATGCGTTCGTCGAGTTCGGGGCGGGCCACGTCGACGCCGATCTGGATCGCGTCGTAGACCGCTTCGTGACCCGGGAGGTTGGCCGTGAAGGGCTTGCCGGTGATCTCGATGACTTCGAGGGCCCGGACGATGCGGCGGCCGTTGCTCGGCAGGATGGCGCGGCCCGCCTCGGGGTCTGCGGCGGCGAGCCTGCCGTGCAGTGCCCCTGAACCGTGATCCGCCAGTTCCTGTTCCAGTCTGGCGCGTACGCCGGGGTCCGTGCCGGGGAACTCCAGTGCGTCGATCGCACCCTTCACGTACAGCCCGGAGCCGCCGACCAGAACCGGGGTCCGGCCCTCGGCGAGCAGCCGGTCGATCTCGGCGCGGGCCAGCCGCTGGTACTCGGCGACGCTGGCCGTCTCGGTCACGTCCCAGATGTCCAGCAGACGGTGGGGTACGGATCCGCGCTCGGCGAGCGTCAGCTTCGCGGTGCCGATGTCCATCCCCCGGTAGAGCTGCATGGAGTCGGCATTGACCACTTCGCCACCGAGCTGCTGGGCCAGGAATACCCCCAGATCGGACTTTCCGGCTGCAGTGGGACCGACGACGGCGATGACCCGCGGTGCGGGAGATGGACTACTCACCGCCCCAGTCTCGCAAATCTCCGGACCTCTCCCCGAACGAGTTACGTGACGGCACGGAGCCGGGGTCGTTTGCTGTTCCGAGGTTTCGCGCGCCGGTTCGGACCGGCCCCCGTCCGGCAGACGGTCGGACGACCGAAGGCTCGACGAGGGCCGGCGGACGAGAGCCCGAGTGGCACAAGGAGACGCTCCGGGCGGCGCGGAATGTCGATCGCACGAGTAAAATATGGAGCAAATATGGGTGTTTTTTCATGGTTTCGCCGTTCCTCCTCCGGAGCGGTCGAGGCGTCGGCCGAGAAAGCCGCCGCGTCGGCCTCGTCCGGGGCGACGGTGGGCGAGTCGGTGAGGTCCACCGGGTCGGAGTCCTCCGAGGGCGTGGAGATCCCGAAGCAGCAGTCGGCCGACGAAGCGGCGGACAACGGGACCGGAGAGAACGCCCACACATAGTCCCCCAGCAGGGAAGGTGTCCGATGGGCTTCATGGACAGTCTGAAGGCCAAGCTGAGTCCGGCGAAGGACAAGGTCGGCGGCCTCGCGCAGCAGCACGGGGACAAGATCGACCATGGGATCGACAAGGCCGCACGGACGGTCGATCAAAAGACAAAAGGCAAGTACAGCGACAAGATCGAGTCCGGCTCGCAGAAGGCCAAGGATGCGATTGACCGTCTGTCCCACATGGGGGAGGGCGGTACGCCGCCGCCGGCTTCCTGACCTCGGCACCTCGACCTGATCACGGTGGACGGCCGTGGAGCGGCTTCGTTCCACGGCCGTCACGTGCTGCGCCGCCCGGAAACTCTCCGGACCAGGTCCGGAACCGACCGGGTCCGGTCTCAGGACCAGGTGGCGGCCATGTACTCGACGCCGTACGGAGCGTCCTCGTAAAGCAGCCGCCCGCTCAGCCCGGTTCCTTCCGCCGCACCCGCCAGCACCTGCCACGGAGCCCGGCCCGCCACCTTCAGTTCGTACGCGAGCGACTCGTCCAGCGCACGCAGCACGGCGAGGTCCGCGGCGCCGAGGGCCCGTGACACCTCCGTGTCGAACGAGAGGGCGCGCTCGTCCAGATAGCCGGGGGCCTTGACTGTGCGGCAGGCGCTGCCGTCGCCCATCACCAGCATGGCCACGCGGCGGGCCCTGGCCGCCAGCTCCCGTCCGGTGCTCGCGCAGAGCCCGGCTTCGAGCGTCTCCCCCACGCCGAGACCCTCGATCGGCGCGTCCGCCCACTTCGCACGGGCAAGGAGCCAGGCACCGACGGAGAGGGACGGCGGAAGCGGGCGCTCCGCCGTAGCCCCGGGGGCTCCCCCGAGCCCGAGCCGGACGTCGAGATCGACGCCGAATCCCTTGAAGGAGCCCGGGGCCCCCTCGGGATGCGGCCCCCGGCCATCGGGATCCGCGGGCCCGATCACGATCAGCAGGTCGGGACGGGCCGCGGCGAGCACACCAAGGGCGTCGATGCACGCGGTCCTCGCGGCTCGGAGCTCGGGCGCGGCTCCGGCGGCGACCTCGGGTACCAGCATGGGTGGACAGGGGCAGACAGCTGCGGCGACAAGCATGCTGGGCAGCGTACTGCGTCAGCCGATTCCGCCTGTTTCCCGTCCCTTCCGGCCACGGGTCCGCGACCCGGCGTACCGGCCGCGGGCTCGTGCCGACATTTCCTGCGAGGTCAGTCGCACCCGCAGCCGGGAGCCGCCGCGGGCGGCAGCGGCGCCGGGGCGCCGATGCCGGGCAACCCCAGCATCACTCCGGCCGGCTTGGCGGCCTCGGCGACGGTGCGCCTCTCCCAGGCGTCCCCGGACCGGGTCCGCCTCACGCCGAGCGGCGCGCCTTCGGCGAGCAGGTGGTGCGGGGCGGCGTAGGTGATCTCCACCGTCACCACATCGCCGGGGCGCACGTCCTCCTCCGGCTTGGTGAAGTGGACCAGACGGTTGTCGGGAGCACGGCCGGAGAGACGGTGTGTGGCGCCGTCCTTACGGCCCTCGCCCTCGGCGACCATGATCTCCAGGGTGCGGCCGACCTGCTTCTTGTTCTCGTCCCAGGAGATCTCCTCCTGGAGGGCGGACAGGCGCATGTACCGCTCCTGGACGACCTCCTTCGGGATCTGCCCCTCCATGTCGGCAGCCGGGGTTCCGGGCCGCTTGGAGTACTGGAAGGTGAAGGCGTTGGCGAAGCGCGCCTGACGGACCGCGTGCATGGTCTGCTCGAAGTCCTCCTCCGTCTCACCGGGGAAGCCCACGATGATGTCGGTGGAGATGGCGGCGTCCGGCATCGCGGCGCGTACCTTCTCGATGATGCCGAGGAACCGCTCCTGCCGGTAGGAGCGCCGCATCGCCTTGAGGATCGTGTCCGAACCCGACTGCATCGGCATGTGCAGCTGCGGCATGACGTTCGGTGTCTCGGCCATCGCCGCGATCACGTCGTCGGTGAAGTCGCGGGGGTGCGGCGAAGTGAAGCGGACCCGCTCCAGGCCCTCGATCTTCCCGCAGGCGCGCAGCAGCTTGGAGAAGGCCTCGCGGTCGCCGATGTCGGAGCCGTACGCGTTCACGTTCTGGCCGAGCAGGGTGATCTCGGAGACTCCCTCGGCGACCAGTGCCTCGATCTCGGCCAGGATGTCGCCGGTGCGGCGGTCCTTCTCCTTGCCGCGCAGCGCCGGGACGATACAGAAGGTGCAGGTGTTGTTGCAGCCGACGGAGATGGAGACCCACGCGGCGTAGGCGGACTCGCGGCGGGTGGGGAGGGTGGAGGGGAAGGCCTCCAGGGATTCGGCGATCTCGATCTGCGCCTCCTCCTGGATACGGGCGCGCTCCAGAAGCACCGGCAGCTTGCCGATGTTGTGCGTTCCGAAGACGACGTCGACCCATGGGGCCCGCTGGACGATCGTGTCGCGGTCCTTCTGCGCCAGACAGCCGCCGACCGCGATCTGCATCCCGGGCCGCTTCGTCTTCATCGGGGCAAGCCGGCCGAGATTGCCGTAGAGCTTGTTGTCCGCGTTCTCCCGCACCGCGCAGGTGTTGAAGACGACGACATCGGCGTCACCGTCGGCGCCCTCGGGCGCACGTACGTACCCCGCGCCCTCCAGCAGCCCCGACAGCCGCTCGGAGTCGTGGACGTTCATCTGGCACCCGTAGGTGCGCACCTCGTACGTTTTCAAACCCTCTACCTCGCTCATCTCGTCCACCAGGGTACGAGGTCGTACGGGCACCCCGGGCCCCCTTCCACAGGACCGGCCCTGGCCATCACGAGGAGTGAGCTGGCAGGATCGCGCCATGCTCCACGCACTGTCCCGTATCGGCCGCCGACGCACTCTTCAGGGGGGCGCCGTCGTTGCCGTGGTTCTCGGGCTGCTGCTGTGGTGGGTACTGCCGCTCGGGGATCCGCCGCCGAGCGGATCGCTGACCTTCAGCACGGGAGTGCGCAGCGGGGTCTACCACCGCTACGGCGAGCGACTCAGGGGAGCGCTCGCCAAGGACCTGCCCATGGTCTCGATACGGCTGCAGACCAGCGAGGGCTCCCAGCAGAACATCGAGCGGGTGGCGACCGGGAAGGCCGACTTCACCATCGCCACGACCGATGCCCTCGCCACATATCTACGGGACGGCAAGGCAGGGGCCGACCGGCTGCGCAGCTGTGTCCGGCTGTACGACGACTACATCCAGCTGGTGGTGCCCCAGGACTCGGACGTGCGGACCGTCTCGGATCTCGCCGGCAAACGGATCGGGGTGGGTCAGAAGGGGTCGGGCGTGCGATTGGTCGCCGACCGGCTGATGACCGCCGCGGGTCTTGATCCGACGCACGACATCACTCCGGTCCCGGCCGGGATCGACACGATGCCGACGCAGTTGCAGAACGGTCTTCTCGATGCCTTCTTCTGGTCCGGCGGGCTGCCGACCACCGCTGTGCAGGAGCTGTCGGACCGCTTCCCGATCAAACTGGTGCCCCTGGAGGCATCGCTGATCAAGCGGCTGCGGGCCGGGGGCGGCCCCACCCGCTACTACCGCTCGGCCGTCATGCCCGCCGACGCGTACCGGAGCGCCCAGCAGGGATCGGCCATCACGACGGTGGCCGTCGCCAACGTGCTGGTCACCACGGACCGCACGGATCCGGCGATGACCGAGGCGTTCACCCGGACGGTGATCGACAGCCGGGACCGCATCGGAAGCGAGGTGCATGCGGCGCAACTGGTGGATCTGCGGACGGCGATCTACACCGATCCGCTGGAGCTGCACGACGGGGCCAGACGCTACTACCGGTCGGTCAAACCCTGACGCGCTCCGTCGGGATGCGCCGTCGCGGCACCCGGTACCGCAGTCAGTCGCTCGGGCCGTTGCGCGGAACCGCCACCGTCACCCGCAGTCCGTGCGGCTCGTGCGGGGCGTAGGAGAGAGAGCCGCCGCCCGCGGCGAGCAGTGCGTGGGAGATTGAGAGCCCGAGACCGGACCCCTGCACGTTCTGGTGCTGGGCGCTGCGCCAGAAGCGGTCGCCGATCCGCTCCAGCTCCTCGTCGGTCAGCCCCGGGCCGCGGTCGGCGACGGCCACGGTGACGGTGTCGCGGTCGGCCGCGACGGTGACACGGACCTCTTCACCGGCGGGGGTGAACTTGCACGCGTTGTCGATGACGGCGTCGAGGGCGCTGGACAGCGCGATGGGGTCCGCCCAGGCTGTCACGGCGGATGCCCCGTCGGCCGTCAGCCGCACACCGTTCTCCTCCGCGAACGGGCGCCAGGAAGCCACCCGTTCCGCGGTGAGCGCGCCTATGTCGGTGAGCTGGAGGTCGGCCGCGGCGTGCTCGGCCAGCGCCAGGTCCAGCAGGTCGTCCAGGACCTGCCCGAGGCGCTTTCCCTCCGTGCGGACGGAGGCGATCTCCTCGTTCCCCTCGGGGAGTTCGAGGGCGAGGAGCTCGATACGCAGCAGCAGCGCGGCGAGCGGGTTGCGCAGTTGGTGCGAGGCGTCGGCGACGAAAGCGCGCTGCTGCTCCAGCACTTCCTCGACGTTGTCGGCCATCTCGTTGAACGAACGGGCCAGGCGTCTGAGTTCCGGCGGCCCTCCCGATGCCGCCACCCTGGACCGCATCCGGCCGCTGGCGATGTCGTGGGTCGCCGCGTCCAGGGTCTGGACGGGCAGCAGGACCCAGCCGGTGAGCCGGATGGCGGCGCCGACGGCCACCAGCATGGCGACCACCTCGCCCACCGCGATCAGCAGCCAGCCGCGCAGCGTGCGGGTGCGCATCTCGCCGGTGGGCGAGTCGAGGACGACGACGGCGACCACATCGCCGTCCCGTACGACGGGCGAGGCGACGACGACCCGGCCGCGCTGCCAGGGCCAGACCTGCGGCGGATCATGACTGCGGCGCCCGAGGAGCGCCTCCCTGAACGCCTCGCGGCCCTCCCCCTCGAAAGGGAGCCGCCAGTCGGCCGGTGCCTTCGCCATGGCGGTGTCGTCGCGGTAGAAGACGCCGGCCCGGATTCCGTACACCGAGTCGTACATCTCCAGCTCCGACTGGAGCACGCGGCGCCGTTCGTCGTTGCTGCCGGCCGGTTCCGTGACGAACTGGGCCAGTGCGGCGAAGCGTGCCGTGTCGTCAATGCGGTCGATCACCACGCTCTGCTGCTGGGCGGCGGCCACACTCACGGCCAGCGGAAAGCCGAGCGCGAGCAGCACGGCCGCCATGAGGACGATGAGCAGAGGGAGAAGACGGGTACGCACCGGGGACGTACGCCTTTACGCGGACGGGGCGACGAGCCGGTAGCCGACCCCGCGCACGGTCTCGATCAGTGCGGGCAGTCGCAGCTTGGAACGCAGGGACGCGACATGCACTTCGAGCGTGCGCCCTGTTCCCTCCCAACTCGTGCGCCACACCTCGCTGATGATCTGCTCCCGGCGGAACACCACGCCGGGGCGCTGGGCGAGCAGCGCGAGCAGATCGAACTCCTTGCGGGTGAGCTGGACTTCGGCGCCGTCGACACTGACCCTGCGGGTCGGCAGCTCGATGTGGACATGACCGAGGCGCAGGGCGTCGACGGGCGTCTGCACCGTGTCCTCCCCGGCCGGCTTGCGTCTGCTGACCGCATGGATACGGGCGAGGAGTTCACCGGTGTCGTACGGCTTGACGACGTAGTCGTCCGCTCCGAGGTTGAGGCCGTGGATCCGCGACCGGACATCGGCCCGCGCGGTCACCATGATCACGGGGATGGAGCAGCGCTTGCGGATCTTCCCGCAGACCTCGTAACCGTCCTGGTCGGGCAGTCCCAGGTCGAGGAGTACGACGCCGAAGGGCTCTGCCTCCGCCGGCAGCAGGGCCTTCAGGGCCTCCTCACCGCTGCGCGCGTGCACGACCTGGATGCCGTGCCGGGCGAGCACCGCGGACAGGGCGGCCGCCACGTGGTTGTCGTCCTCGACGAGCAGCAGCCTCATGGCCCTCCTTCCTCTCCGCTTCCGCATCGTGGTGCAGGCTTCCCGCACTCCCCGGTGACTGTCCATCTTCCCGGTACTTCCCCGTACCGAGGTGTTTCACGTCATCACGTACCAGGGCATCCACTCCGATGACCGGTACGCCAGTCAAGGGCCCACCTATTACAACGGGGTTTCCGTTATGCACCCGGTACGCCCCCGGTACCTCTCCCGCCGTCCCGTTCACACGGAGTGTCCGGTTGCCGCCGGATCGTTATGCTCAATTTCCGCTCAGATGTGATGACGATGGTCGCACTGCGTCACTAAGGTCCTTCCCAACCGAGGAGGACGGAGCAAAAAGCCGATGAGCGGAGTTTCAGTGACCAAGGCCGCCGAGGATGCCGTGCCCGCGGCGAACGACCTTGTCGTACTGAGCAACGTCAACAAGCACTTCGGCGCGCTGCATGTGCTCCAGGACATCGACCTGACCATCGCACGGGGCGAGGTCGTGGTTGTGATCGGGCCTTCCGGGTCCGGAAAGTCCACGCTGTGCCGCACGATCAACCGCTTGGAGACGATCGACTCGGGCGCGATATCGATCGACGGCAAGCCGTTGCCCCAGGAGGGCAAGGAGCTGGCCAGGCTGCGTGCCGATGTCGGCATGGTCTTCCAGTCGTTCAATCTCTTCGCGCACAAGACGGTGCTCGAAAACGTGATGCTGGGGCAGCTCAAGGTCCGCAAGGCGGACAAGACGGCTGCCGAGGAAAAGGCGCGTTCGCTGCTCGAGCGGGTGGGCGTGGCGACGCAGGCCGACAAGTACCCCTCGCAGCTCTCCGGAGGCCAGCAGCAACGTGTGGCCATCGCAAGGGCGTTGGCGATGGACCCCAAGGTCATGCTCTTCGACGAGCCGACGTCCGCGCTCGACCCGGAGATGATCAATGAGGTGCTGGAAGTCATGCAGCAGCTCGCCCGGGACGGCATGACCATGGTCGTCGTCACCCACGAAATGGGCTTCGCGCGGTCGGCGGCGAACCGTGTCGTCTTCATGGCGGACGGGAAGATCGTCGAAGAGGCGTCGCCCGACCAGTTCTTCAGCAACCCCCGCAGTGACCGGGCCAAGGACTTCCTTTCGAAGATCCTGCACCACTGATTTCCGGATCAGCTGTTCACTCACATCGCGTCATCGCGTCAACACTAGGGAAGTTCACCATGCAGCTTCGTAAGGTCACCGCCGCATCGGCCGCCGTGCTCGCGCTCGCCCTCACCGCCACCGCCTGTGGCTCCTCCGACGACAAGGGCGGCGACTCGGCCGGCGGCGGCAAGAAGATCACCATCGGCATCAAGATCGACCAGCCCGGTATCGGTCTGAAGACGCCCGACGGCAAGTACACCGGTTTCGACGTCGATGTCGCCACGTACGTCGCCAAGGAGCTCGGTTACGACGCCAAGGACATCACCTTCAAGGAGACCAAGAGCGCCGACCGCGAGACGGCGATCGAGCGCGGGGACGTCAAGTTCATCGCCGCCTCCTACTCGATCAACGACGAGCGCCTGCAGAAGGTCGACTTCGCCGGCCCGTACCTGCTGGCGCACCAGGACATCCTGGTCCGTGCCGACGACGACTCGATCAAGTCCCCGGCCGACCTGAACAGCAAGAAGCTGTGCTCGGTGACCGGCTCGACCTCGGCGCAGAATGTCAAGGACAAGCTGGCGCCGAAGGCCCAGCTGCAGGAGTACGGCGGCTACTCCGAGTGCCTCACCGGCCTGGAGAACAAGGCTGTCGACGCACTGACCACCGACGACTCCATCCTGGCCGGTTTCGCCTCGCAGAAGGACTTCCAGGGGAAGTTCAAGCTGGCCGGCTTCAAGATGAGCAACGAGAACTACGGCATCGGCCTGAAGAAGGGCGACGCCGACCTCAAGAAGAAGATCAACGACGCACTCACCAAGATGGTCTCGGACGGTTCCTGGGACAAGGCGGTGCAGGCCAACTTCGGTCCGGCGAACTACAAGAACGAGCAGGCCCCGAAGATCGGCAACATCGTCAAGTGAAGCAGGGCTGACCCGGCGCGCCGTCCGTGAACGGCGGCGCGCCATGCCCTCCTACACGCGGAAGCGCGGGAGATCGTGTTCGACTTTCTTGAAGGTTACGACCTGTTGGGGGCCTTCTGGGTGACGGTGCAACTCACCGTCTACTCCGCCCTCGGCTCCCTCATATGGGGAACGCTGCTGGCCGGCATGAAGGTCAGCCCGGTCCCGCTGATGCGCGGTTTCGCCACCGCCTACGTGAACATCATCCGGAACATCCCTCTGACCGTCATCATCGTCTTCTCGTCGCTGGGCCTCTTCCAGACGCTCACCATCAGCCTCGGAGCCAGCGATTTCAAGGACATCAACTTCCGGCTCGCGGTGCTCGCGCTGGTCGTCTACACCTCCGCGTTCGTCTGTGAGGCGCTCCGGTCGGGCATCAACACCGTGCCGGTCGGCCAGGCGGAGGCGGCGCGCGCCCTCGGACTGAGCTTCACCCAGGTGCTGCGGCTGATCATCCTCCCGCAGGCCTTCCGTTCGGTCGTCAACCCGCTGTCCAACGTGCTGATCGCTCTGACGAAGAACACCACGGTCGCCTCCGCGATCGGGGTCGCCGAAGCCTCGTACCTGATGAAGGGCATGATCGAGGCCGAGGCCCAACTGATCCTGATCTCCGCGGTCTTCGCGTTCGGCTTCATCGTTCTGACCCTCCCGACCGGCCTGATCCTCGGCTGGGTGAGCAAGAAGGTGGCGGTGAAGCGATGACTTCCGTCCTCTACGACGCCCAGGGGCCGCGCGCCAAGCAGCGCAACGTCCTGTACACGGTGCTGTTCGTCCTGTGCGCCGCGGCCGCGGCGTGGTGGGTGTACGACAGCCTCGCTGCCAAGCACCAGCTCGACTGGATCAAGTGGAAGCCCTTCTTCACCAGCTCCCAGCCCTGGGAGACGTACCTCTGGCCGGGCCTGCAGAACACGCTCAAGGCGGCGTTCTTCGCACTGATCATCGCACTGCCGCTCGGCGCCCTGTTCGGGATCGGCAGACTCTCGGAACACCGGTGGGTACGGATGCCGGCCGGCGTGGTCGTGGAGTTCTTCCGTGCCATCCCGGTGCTGATTCTGATGATCACCTCAAACGCGGCGTACTCCGAGTACACGAACATCAGCACCGATGTGCGCCCGCTGTACGCCGTGGTGACCGGCCTGGTCCTCTACAACGCCTCGGTGCTCGCCGAAATCGTGCGGGCCGGTATCCACTCCCTTCCGCAGGGCCAGACGGACGCGGCCAAGGCGATCGGCATGCGCAAGGGCCAGATCATGGTGTTCGTGCTGCTGCCGCAGGCGGTGACCGCGATGCTGCCCGCCATCGTCAGCCAGCTCGTCGTGATCGTGAAGGACACCGCGCTCGGTGGTGCGGTGCTGACCTTCCCCGAGCTGCTGGCATCGGTCCGCCCGATGAGCGCGAACTACGGCGCGAACACCATCGCGTGCTTCACGATCGTCGCCGTGCTGTACATCGTGGTGAACTTCGCGCTCACCTCGTTCGCGGGCTGGCTGGAGGGCCGGCTGCGGCGCGGGAAGAAGAGCACGGGCGCCGTGGTCGGCGCCGCCCCTGAGGGCGGACTGGAGACCATCGGCGCGCCGGCGCTCAAAGTCGATGACGGAAGCGCCGTCTGACGGTTCGTCGGCAAGGACTGCGAGAAGGGCGCCGGTGCATGCACCGGCGCCCTTCGCCGCGCTCGGGTGTCACTTGACGCAAGCACCGGCAGTGGGTTGCATACGTTCTGTGATCGCCGACCGAGCCCCCGCTTCCGCTTCCGCCACCGCTCACCCGACCGCACGGGCCCAGGGAGTCGCGCCGTGGACCCGGTGATCGTCGTCGGCGCCGGGCCCGTCGGCCTGACGCTGTCGCTCGCCCTCGCCGCGCAGGGCGTTCCCTCCCTCGTCCTCGACGAGGATCCGGGGAGGGACGAGACCCGTCCCGCCCGGACGGTGGTGCTGCGCGAGGACACCGCGGCCCTGGTGGAGCGGCTCGGGTGCAAGGCTCTCCGGGACGAGGGCGCCCACTGGACGGGCTGGCGCTCCATGCGCCGCAAGCAGCTGGTGCGCGAACTGCGCCTCGGCGAGGACTCCCCGCACAGTGATCCGCTCCCGGCCCCGCTCCATCTGCCCCAGCACGCCCTCATGCGCGGGCTGCGGGCCGCGGTCGCCGGGCAGGAGCTGGTGCACATGGCGCCGCTCAGCCGGATCGACACCCTTGAACAGGATCCGGCCGGGGTCACGGTGCACACCAGGAAACCCGATTCGACCTGGTGGCGCGGGAGTTACCTGGTCGGCTGCGACGGCGCCAGATCCACCGTCCGCAAGCTCCTGGACATCAGGTTCCCGGGGCGCACAGCGGTGGAGCGGCATGCCGTCGCCGCGCTGCGCACCGATCTGCCCTGGCCCGGCGAGGCCGTGCTGCACCGGCTGCCACCGTGGCGTACCGGGGGCGCCGAGGTCACCGCGCGCCCGCTGCCGGACAGTGCGTGGCGGCTGGACTGGCTGCTCCCGCCACGCGGGGAGCTCGTCACCCCCGACGCTTTGATCACCCGGGTGCGGGACACTCTCGCGGGCTGGTGCGGCGGCGAGACCCCGCCGTACGAACTGCTGGACACGGGCGTGTACACGCTGCATCACCGGCTGGCCAGGCGATGGCGGGTGCAGCGGGCGTTCCTTGCCGGGGACGCCGCCCATCTCCTCGGTGCACTCGGTACGCAGGGGCTCGACGAAGGGCTGCGGGACGCCGAGAACCTGGCCTGGAAGCTGGCGCAGGCCTGGCATCACGGCGCCTCCGACGTGCTGCTCGACAGCTACCAGGCAGAGCGCCGGGCCGCGGTCGCCTCCCGGCTGCGCGCGGCGGACCAGTCGCTGCCGATACTGCGCGGCGGCGGCGGACTGCGGACCATCGTCCCAGGGAGCGCACGGGGGCACGATTCACTGCTGGCCGACGGTCACCTGGGGTGCGGCCCACTGGGTGCGCCCCCCTCGTACTCGCACTCCCCCCTTGCGCCTGCGTACGCGGAGGCGCACACATCGGTGGGTACGCCCCCGGGCGCGCCGGCCGACGATGTACGGGTGACGGCGCCCGACGGCACGACCGTACGGCTGCGCGAGCGGCTGGGGCGGGGCCGTCTGCTGGTCGTGCTGGTCGCTCCGGGAACCGGGGTGTGGGACCGGCGCCACTGGTTGACCGCGGGCGTGATGCCCCGGCTCGTCGAGACGGTCGACGCCCTGCCGATGAGGGGAGAGCTGCTGGTGACCGAGGCCTACCCGGGTGCACCGGCCCATACCGTGCTGCTGATCAGGCCGGACGGGCATCTGGTGGCATCGTTCGGCGGGGTCCGGCCCGCGGAGATTTTCGAGGCGGCGAACGCGGTGCGCGGGGGTGCGCCACATGCCTCCGTACGCTCCGACCGGACCGCGGACATCAATTGACCCCCACGGGCAGCACATGGTGTACTCCGAAATGTGACCGACACCGATGTGCGCCTGTGGCGGAGGGTCCACATGGACCTCGTCCGCTATGCGGGCTGCGTGTGTCGCTCGTCCTGCTGAATCGCCTCTCCCTGCCGCGGCGCGCGCTCTGTCGCACGCCGGGCATCGCTCGCGAACTCTCAGGACGGTCACTGTGTCTGCCTCGCCCCCACCTTCTGTACGCACGCCATCCGCCGGCCCGGATTCCGGTGCCGGTCCCACGGCTGCGGAACTGCTCGACTTCGTCCGTCGCACGGCGGCGGACGCCGGTCTGCTCGCCTCGCTCCCCCTCGATCCCGAGGGCCGTACCTGGATCCGGCTCGACGGACCCGGCGGCAGCGAGGCCTGGCTGATCGGCTGGCCGCCGCGCACCGGCACCGGCTGGCACGACCACGCCGACTCGATCGGCGCCTTCACCACCGCGGCCGGCACGCTCACGGAACATTCGCTCGCGGCCAGGCTGCCCGCCGACGGCTGGAAGACCCTCGAACTGGCCGAAGGCGTCGACCGGTCCCGGCAGTTGACGGCCGGCCGGGGCAGGGCGTTCGGCCGGCACCATGTGCACGAGGTGCTGAACGAATCCGGCACCGAGCACGCGGTCTCGGTGCACGCGTACTATCCGCCGCTGCCGCAGATCAGGCGCTACAGCCGTACCGGTGCGCTACTCCGTCTCGAGCACATCGAACGCCCGGAGGACTGGCAGTGAGCGACGGGCGCAACAACGGTGCGGCGCGGGCGGGGATCGACGAACTGCTGGAGCGGGTCCGTGCCGGGTACGACCGCATCGGCCCGCACGAGGCGATCGCCGCCGCAGCGGACGGCGCCCTGCTGGTGGACATCCGCTACGCGGCGCTGCGCGAGCGGGACGGGCTGATTCCGGGGGCGCTGGTCGTCGAGCGCAATGAGCTGGAGTGGCGGCTCGACCCGCAGGGCAGCCATCGCGCGCCGGAGGCCGTCAGCCACGATCTGCAGGTGGTGGTGGTCTGCAACGAGGGGTACGCGTCGAGTCTCGCGGTCGCGTCCCTGAGGCAGCTGGGGCTGCACCGGGCGACGGATCTGATCGGAGGATTCCAGGCCTGGCGGGCGGCGGGCCTGCCGGTCGGCGCCTGACCGGTGGCGGGCACGGGCGCGCTGCGCCCTGCGCTGTTCCGCCCGCCACCGGCCGGTGGTGTCACTGCCTGGACGTCGCCACCTGCACCGGGCTGACCTTGAGTGCCAGCCGGCCGGGCAGCGTCGACGCAACGAGTGCCAGCAGTGCGGCTGCGCCCACCACCGTCGCGTACACCGACGGCAGGACGGTGGGCGCCGCACTGCCGGTCATGCCGATGCTGAAGGCGGTCAGCACGGCGAGGGCGATGCCGGTACCGACGACGGCGGCGATCAGCAGAAGCGACAGGGCTTCGATACGGAGCATCCGCAGAACCTGGCGTCGAGTGGCACCGGCCAGCCGGAGCATGGCGAACTCCCGGATCCGCTCGGACACCGACATGGCGAGGGTGTTGACGACCGCGATCGCGGTGAAGGCGAGGACCAGGCCCATGGCCAGATAGTTGACCTCTGCGTTCTGCTGCTGTCGGTCCGCCCGGAGCCGGTCGGCGGTGGCAGGGGCGAGCACGGCGATGCCGGGGAACTTCTGCAGTGCGGCGGTGAGCCGACTGCGGTCGCTGTCTCCGGCGACCAGGACCGTGGCGGCGAGAGGGTTGTCCATGTGACGGGCGACCAGATCGTGGGGCAGGGTCAGATCGCCGAAACCGAGGCCGCGGGTGTAGACCGCGGCGACGGTGACGGTGGTGGGTGTGCCGTCGCCGAGGTGCACGGTCAGCTCGCTGCCGGCGTGCAGCCCCAGCCTGTCGGCGGCGAGTTCACTGATCGCGGCGGTGCCGGGACGGGCGGCGAAACCGGCGAGCGATCCGCTGGTCACCTCGGGGTCCCAGGTGCGGGAGAGGTCGGCCTGGGTGACGCCCTGAGCCGTGAACTTCTCGAGGCCGACCCTGACCGTGGTCCGTACGACCTCGGTGACGGCCGTCACGCCCTGCGTCCTGCGCACGGTCTCGGCGGCGGCGGACGGGACTCCGGGCCCCTGGGAGGAGAGGACCCAAGTTGCACGGGTTCCTTCACGGGCCTGGGCGCGGGCGGCGTCACCGAGGGTCGGCTGGACGAAGAGAACCGTGCAGGTCATCGCGATGAGAAGAGTGAGCGGGGTGACGACGGCGGCCATCCGGGTGGAGTTTCCACGGATGTTCGCGGTGGCCAGCGTGCCCCCGGAACCGGCGGGCCGGAGCGGGCCTGCGAACAGTGCCGCCGCCACCTTGACAAGAAGCGGTCCGAGCAGCGACACGGCCGTGGCCATCACCACGACGGCCAGGAAGGTGACGGGGGTCGAGGCCGCCTCGGTGTGCAGGCTGCCGAGTACGGCGACGAGCGCTCCACCGCCCGCGAGCAGCACCAGACCTGCGGCGATCCGGACCGCGGCCGGCCGTTCGCGCTCGACCGTGGACTCGGCCATGGCCTCGGCAGGGCGGATACGGGCGATCCTGCGGCCGGAGATCCTCGCGGCTGCCCAGGCGCCGAGGAGGGTGACGGCGAGGGCGGCGAAGACCGGGAAGATGCCTGCGGTGCGTTCCAGCGACGGTGGGATCGCACCCATGTCGACGAATCGACTGTGGAGCCAGCCCGCGAGCGGCAGTCCGGCGAGCGAGCCCAGCACGCCGGCCACGGCCCCGACGAGCAGCGCCTCACGCCCGAGAAGACGGCGGACCTGGCGCGGTGTGGCGGCGACGGCGCGCAGCAGGGCCAGTTCTCGGTGGCGCTGCTGGATGGAGAGCGCAAAGGTGCCGACGACCACGAGGATGGCGACGAGGAGTGAGGTGCCACCCATCGCACCCCCCATGGAAACGAGCTTGATCCTGGCGCCCGCGGCATCCAGGAACTCGACGGGGCCGCGGTCATCTCCTGTGGAGACCTGCGCGGTGGTGCCACCGAGCGCCTGCTCCACCTGCCGCTTCAGCCGGTCGAGGTCCGTGCCCGGCGCGGGCACCACACCGAGGGCGGTGACCTGGCCGGGACGGGCGGAGAGACGGGCGGCCTCGGCACCGGAGAAGAAAAGGGAGGTCTGCTGCCGGAGGTCGCCGCGGTGGGCCGGGGCCGCGACACCGCTGATGCGGTACGGGCGGGGAGCGCCGGTGGACTGCACGGTGAGCCGGTCTCCGGGCTTAAGGCCGGTCCGCTCGGCGAGACCCCGGTCGATCACCACGTCGTCGGCAAAGACGGGGGGACGGCCCGCGGTGAGAGCGAAGGGAGTGAGGGAGGCGGAGGCCCAGGAGTGTCCGTACGAGGGCGTGGAGGATGTGGCGGGCTTGCCGGTGGACTGGGCAACGGGCACGGCGAGGAAGGTGAGTTCGGGGACCACCTCGCGTACACCGTCCACGTTCCGGATCCGGTCCGCGGTAGCTGCGGGGAGCCAGGCGCGCTCAGCGACGGGTTTCGCCTTGTGCTTGACCTTCGTCTTCCCGTTGCCCTTGTGCTTGACGGTGGTCCGGTGGACATTCTGGTCGGCGGAGACGATGAGGGGAGCCGCGGCATAGCGCTCGGTCTCGATCCGTCCGCGCAGGCCGGTCTCCAGGAGCGTGCCGCAGGCGGTGACAAGGGCAGCGGCGCACATCAGAGCCAGCAGGGCGCCGAGGAACCCGCCCTTTCGGTCTCGGATCGTCTGCAGGGCGTAGCGCAGCATCATGATGCGTCCGTCTCTCTCGTGTCGTGGTCGGCGGCCGAGGGCGGAGCCGGGAAGGCGAGCAGCCGGGTGTGGACGGTGCGGGCGCCCGGCGGAGTTTCGGTGTCGGACCGCTTGTAGCGGTTCATGAGCGCGATGTACTCCTCGAAGAACGCGCGGAGTTCGGGGAGCGTGAGCCGGATGGCGCCGCGCGAGTACGGGAACGCGTCGGCCCACTCGCCCCGTTCGCCGCTGTCGCGCTGAAGCTGCTCGAAGAGTGCGAGGTCGGCGGCGTATGCGTGGCGGTTCAGTTCGTCCATGGCGAGCCGCACCTCGGGGCTCTGGCTGGACCGGGGCGGGAAGCGTCGGTCGCCGGGAACGGCCCGCCACCACCTCGCCCGACGCCCGTCCGGCTCTTCGGCCGGGACGTCCTCCACGAAGCCGTACCTGGCCAGTTCACGCAGGTGGTAGCTGGTGGCCCCGGTGTTCAGCCCGAGGGCGCGGGCAAGGATCGCGGACGTCGCGGGGCCGTGCAGGGTGAGGTGCTGAAGGATCTGCTGCCGCCTCGGCTGCGCGAGCGCTCCGAGAGCGGCCAGCTCTGTGATGTCGGTGCCACCGGAACTCTCTGCCATGCGTCACACACTGCTCTGTGCACAGATACCTGGGCACTGGAGCGCGTCGGCGTCTTCGTACGGGGGTTTTCCCCCGGCAGTCGCTGTCGTGACGCCCCTCGGAGCCGCTCCGGAACCGACCGGGATCCGACCTGGCACGCACCCGAATGGCTCACCCCGGTGGAGCACATTCACCACAAGGCAGACATTCACCTCATACAAAGGACCGATATGACGGAGATGCCACGCAGATGCCGACCGCCGCCCTCACCCCCGACCAGCTCGACCGTCAGGCCGCCCGCCTCCATGACACGGACGCCTGGCAGCAGATCGTCACGGGCTGGGACATCACCGTCCCCGAACCGGTACGTTCCGCCTCCCCCGGCTCCGTGCCGCACCCGGCGGACCGGCATCCGACGGACTGGCGCGATCTACTGTCCGTGCCCGTCGACCAACTGATCGCAGACTCGGTCCGCTCCGTGCCCCCGGCCGCCCCGCGCGAGCGCCCCCTCCCCGGGCGCCTCGGCGCAATCCTCCCCGATCGGTTCCACAGCTGGCGCCGCATCGGGCAGCCCGAACTGCGGCCCTCCACCCACCTCGCCTACGCGCGGCGGATCCTGACCGAGTGGGGCTGGCAGAACACCCCGTACCGGCTGCGGAACGTCCGCGGTGCCCGGTGCGTCTGCGGCGCCCTTCTCACCGCACACCGCCTGGGCTACGGCTCCCTCGCCACCGTGGACCGGGCCGGCGCCTGGATCGTCGCCGAACTTCGGTCGCAGGGCTGGACCGACCTGATCGGCCCCTGGAACCGATACCCCGGCCGCACCGCGGCGGATGCTGTGGCCCTGCTCGACGCCACTATTCGCCGCGCCTCACATGCCGGACAGTGACTTCCGCGCCTCCCCGACCCGCAGCAACCTCAGCGTGCACACCGTCACCGTGCGCGCCCCCCGCGCGCAACGCCCGCGCCGTGCGCATCCGCTGCATGCACGCCCCCCGTGCACACATCCCCGCACATACCGCCATGGACGCCGTCAGAACGGCTCGTCCAGGCCTTCCGTGTCCTCGCCCTCTGCTTCGAGTGCCTGACGCACCACTCGCAGGGCCATCCCCTCCCCGTACCCCTTGCGCGCGAGCATGCCCGCAAGGCGGCGCAGCCGCTTGTCGCGGTCCAGTCCGCGAGTGGAGCGGAGTTTGCGCGCGACGAGCTCGCGGGCTGTCTCCTCCTCCTGCTCGGAGTCGAGCTGCCCGACGGCCTCGTCGATCACCGTCGAGTCCACCCCCTTGGTCCGCAGCTCCCGGACGAGAGCGCGGCGGGCCAGCCCCCGGCCGTGGTGCCGGGACTCCACCCAGGCGTCCGCGAACGCCGCGTCGTCGATCAGTCCGACGTCCTCGAAACGCGACAGCACCTCTTCGGCTGCCTCGTCCGGGATCTCCCGCTTACGCAACGCATCCGCAAGCTGCTTGCGGGTGCGCGGAGTCCCGGTGAGCAGCCGCAGACAGATATTGCGCGCCTGCTCGACCGGGTCTCGCGGCTCCCCCTTCTCGGCCCTCGACGAGGAAGGGGAGCCGCTGTTCCTGGAGCGGGAGCGGGCACGACGGCCTGCACCCTCGCCGAATCCGTCGCCCGAGTCGGTGCCGTAACCGGCCTCCGGTCCGTATGCGGACTCGGACGCGGAATCGTCCGTGCGCCCGGCGGCTCCTGGGCCGGGACCGGCGCCGACGGCGCTGTCCGGCCACTCCGTACGACGCGTCACGGTCTAGCTCTTGGCCGCCGCAGCCTTGGCCGGCTTGGCCTTGCCGGCCGGAGCGGGCACCGACTTCGCGCCGTCGGCCGGAGCCGCAGCGCCGCCCGCCGCGTCCGCACCGGGCTCGGCGCTCAGAGCCGCTTCCGGCCTGACACCGATACCCAGCTTTTCGAGGATCTTCTTCTCGATCTCATTGGCGAGGTCGGGGTTGTCCTTGAGGAAGTTACGGGCGTTCTCCTTGCCCTGGCCGAGCTGGTCGCCCTCGTACGTGTACCAGGCGCCCGCCTTGCGCACGAAGCCGTGCTCCACGCCCATGTCGATCAGACCGCCCTCGCGGCTGATGCCCTGGCCGTAGAGGATGTCGAACTCGGCCTGCTTGAACGGCGGCGCGACCTTGTTCTTGACGACCTTGACGCGGGTGCGGTTGCCGACCGCGTCGGTGCCGTCCTTCAGCGTCTCGATGCGGCGGATGTCGAGGCGCACCGATGCGTAGAACTTCAGCGCCCGGCCACCGGTCGTGGTCTCCGGGGAGCCGAACATCACACCGATCTTCTCGCGGAGCTGGTTGATGAAGATCGCGGTGGTCTTGGACTGGTTGAGCGCGCTGGTGATCTTGCGGAGCGCCTGGCTCATCAGACGGGCCTGCAGACCCACGTGCGAGTCACCCATCTCGCCCTCGATCTCCGCGCGCGGCACGAGCGCCGCGACGGAGTCGATGACGATCAGGTCGAGAGCGCCCGAGCGGACGAGCATGTCCACGATCTCGAGCGCCTGCTCACCGTTGTCCGGCTGGGACAGGATGAGGCTGTCGATGTCGACGCCGAGCTTCTTCGCGTACTCGGGGTCGAGGGCGTGCTCCGCGTCGATGAAGGCCACCGAGCCGCCGAGCCGCTGCGCATTCGCCACCGCGTGCAGCGTCAGCGTCGTCTTGCCGGAGGACTCCGGCCCGTAGACCTCCACCACACGGCCGCGCGGCAGTCCGCCGACGCCGAGGGCGACGTCGAGTGCGGTCGACCCGGTGGGGATCACCTCGATGGGCTCGTTCGGCCGCTCACCGAGGCGCATCACCGCGCCCTTGCCGAATTGCCGTTCAATCTGTGCGAGTGCGGCGTCCAGCGCCTTCTCGCGGTCGGTTCCTGCCATGGGTTCCACCCGATTTGCTTGAGTCGATCGCTTCACGTCAAAGACGCTAACCCCTGCCACTGACAATGGGCCTCGACGTCCTCCCGGCCTGTGGACAACTCCACGGTCGGGCCCGGGAAAACCCGGCCGGAATCCCATGAGAATGGATGTTCGATTTCAGTGTCAAGCGCACCGCGCCGGACCGGCCCGCCCCCAGAGTAGCGCCCTAGCATCACGTATTTGGGGAGTCAAGGAGACGTGGTCGACCTCATGCTGGATTCCAGCCATACGGGGACATCGTCGACAGAAGGAGTGGCCCTGGTCGCCGGCGCCACGCGCGGTGCGGGCCGAGGCGTCGCCGTTCAGCCGGGAGCGGTCGGAGCGACTGTCCACGTGACGGGGCGGACGACCGGGACCCAACGGACGCGGCCCTGCCGGCCGACGTGACGGGCTGTCGCTGAGCCCACCTGAGGACCGCACCCGAACGCCCCGCGACCCACGCTCCCGCACCGCACGCGCCACACAACCTGCCGTCCGGTTGCCGATTCAGGCCCGCGGACCCGGGACGTTCGGCCGCTCGGCATCCGCGTCACCGTCGTTCCCCGCAGCCCCGGTCGTCGCGCGCCGCACCCGTGAGAGCACCGACTCCCCGCGCCGCCACAGATGCCGGCCGTGCACCCGTGGGTCGTCCGTCACGTCGTAGCGCTTCACATAGGCACCGAGGAACGCCTGCAGCGTGGCGACGGCCGGGATCGCGATGAGCGCGCCCACGGCGCCCATCAGAGCCGTACCGGCGATGACCGAGCCGAAGGCGACCGCCGGATGGATGTCCACAGTCTTCGAGGTGAGCTTGGGCTGCAGCACATAGTTCTCGAACTGCTGGTAGATCACGACGAATCCGAGCACCCACAGGGCGTACCAGGGGTCGACGGTGAACGCGATCAGCATCGGCAGGGCGCCTGCCAGATACGTACCGATCGTGGGAATGAACTGCGAGACGAGGCCGACCCAGACCGCGAGCGCCGGGGCGTACGGCACACCGAGGATCACCAGCAGGATGTAGTGCGCAATCCCGGAGATGAGCGCCATCAGCCCGCGCGAGTAGAGATAACCGCCGGTCTTGTCGACCGCGATCTCCCAGGCCCTCAGCACTTCGGCCTGCCGGGCGGGCGGCAGCACGGAGCACAGGGCGCGGCGCAGCCGGGGACCGTCGGCCGCGAAGTAGAACGAGAACAGGAAGATCGTCAGCAGCCGGAAGAGTCCGCCGAGCACGGTAGTCGAGACATCGAGCACACCGGTCGCGCTGTTCTGGACGTACTTCTGCAGCCAGTCGGAGTGCAGCAGGCTGTCCTGAACCTCGACCCGGGAGAGATCGGTGCGGAAATTCTGGTTGATCCAGTTGATCACCGAGTCGAGGTACTTGGGGAACTCATCGACCATCTCGACGATCTGGCCCGCGAGCATCGAGCCGAGCAGCACGACGAATCCGGCGCCGGCGATCAGCACCACGAGGAAGACCAGGAAGGTGGCCAGACCGCGGCGCATACCGCGCGCCGACATCCGGCTCACCGCAGGCTCTATGGCGAGCGCCAGGAAGAAGGCGATCAGGATATTGATCAACAGCCCGATGAGCTGGTCGAACGCCCAGCTGCCGAGCCGGAAGCAGGCATAGAGCGCAAGGGCGAGAACCATGGCTCGCGGCAGCCACGCGGGCATTCGGGCCGACCCACTGCCGGTGGGCGGGGCCGTCGGTGGCGCGGCCGGCGGGACGGGCGGGGTCATGGGCTGCTGGGTCTGGGCTGTCTCGTCTGTCGGTGCCACGCATCCAGTCTCGCCTACAGCTGTGACAGCCGGCCGCCCACCCCGGGAACAGCCGAGGTCCAGCGATGGGCGGGCACGGCGTCAGCGTTTGTCGGCGGGAATGCCGACCGCCATGCAGACACCACGCCAGACGTCCTTCGCTTCCCAGCCGTCGGCCAGCGCCTGGTGCACCGTACGCCCGCCGAGCTCGGCCATCACATGATCGCGCGCAAAGGAGTCGGCGTACCCCGCACCGAAGTGGTCCGCCATCCGTTC
Organism: Streptomyces sp. NPDC057486; assembly: GCF_042802415.1. Classification (NCBI taxonomy): domain Bacteria; kingdom Bacillati; phylum Actinomycetota; class Actinomycetes; order Kitasatosporales; family Streptomycetaceae; genus Streptomyces; species Streptomyces sp. NPDC057486. The sequence continues at coordinate 40,369 of NZ_JBHVEE010000042.1, forward strand.
CCAGAAAATCGTCAACCGCATGACTTCAGTATCCCGCTCCTGAGAGTGCAGCCGGGCCGCTACGCCTCGCAGAGAGCGCTTACCGGCCTACGGTCGGTCCATGGCCGGAACAGGAGCAAGCCCCCTCAAGCGTGCCGAGCAGTTCATCTGGCTCACGGCCCGCGTCCTCGAACAGCGGCGGTTCGCCCATCAGTTCCTCGGCGGGAGCGCGGACGCGGTGGAGACCGCGCTCGCCGCATATCTCAATGAGGACGGCGGATACGGTCACGCACTCGAACCGGATCTGCGGGGCCCCGTCAGCCAGCCGCTGCACACGGCCCATGCGCTCAGTGTCCTGGACTCCATCGGACGCTGCAGCGGCCTGCGGGTGGAGCGGATCTGCCGCTTCCTGACCGACGTGTCGGCCAAGGAGGGGGCACTTCCCGCACTCCTCCCCTCGCAGCGCGGCTATCCGGCCGCGCCGTTCATCCCGATCGTCGACGACCCTGCGGCCCAGTTGCTGGCCACCGGCCCCGTCGTCGGACTGCTGCACCGCAACGCGGTGTGGCACGCCTGGCTGTTCCGGGCCACGGACTTCTGCTGGGCGGCGGTCGACGCGCTGGAGAAGTCGCATCCGTACGAGATCGAAGCCGCGGTCGCCTTCCTCGACGGCGCTCCGGACCGGGCACGGGCGGAGGCCGCGGCGGACCGCCTCGGGCGGCTGGTACGGGAACAGCGGCTGGCCGTACTGGATCCGGAGCGGCGTGCGGAGTACCCGGTGGCGGCCGGCTACGCACCGGGCGAGCAGCATTTCCCGTACGACTACGCACGCACTCCCGAATCGCTCGCCCGCAGCTGGTTCACCGACGAGGAGCTGGAACGCTCGCTCGACCATCTGGCGGCGGAGCAGCAGGCGGACGGCGGCTGGCCGGTGAACTGGCGGCAGTGGGCACCGGGCACCGCTCTGGAGGGCCGCCCGCTGGTGACGCTGAAGGCGCTGCTCACGCTGCGGGCCCACGGCCGCAGCATCGGCTGAGACCGGGCGGCGCGGTCGCTTCCGACGCCGTCCTCATGCAGTGGACGCGCCGTCGGGCCCAGGGAGCTGGAACCGTGCAACAGCAGGGCAGCGCCGCAGCGGCTGCGGGGGACCGGGGCGCGACGGACGGCGCAAGGGGCTCGGCTCGGTGGGCCGTGCCCCTTGCACGTCGCCTGTCCGAGCGCACTGTCCGCCCGGTCAGGTTGTCTATCCGAGCGCGCGCACCCCGGCCGTGACGACGACGGCAGCTCCCACGACCACCAGGAAGGGTGCGCGCAGCACCAGGGCGAGTGCGGCGGCGGCGAGCCCCGCACCCCGGGCGTCGAGCACCAGCTGCTGTCCGTTCCCGAAGGTCTGCTGCGCCGTGAGGGCCGCCAGGAGCGCCACCGGCAGGAGCGCGGCAAGGCGCTGCACGAGCGGGCGTTCCAGTGCCCCTGCGGGGACCAGCAGTCCCAGCAGCTTCGCGAGGTAGCAGCCGACGGCGGTGAGAGCGATCGCTGTCCATACGTTCATCGGGCGTCCTCCGCCGTGGTCGTGTCCTTGGCCGGTCTCTCGGTGGCCGATGCCTTCCTGCGTCCCATCAGGAAGAGGACTGCAGGTGCGGCGAGCGCGGCGAGCAGCACGGGTACGCCCGCGGGCAGCATGGGCAGCGCCCCCAGGACAAGCAGGACGGCGAGAGCGGCCGTGATGCGCTCCGTGGTGCTCTTCAGCATCGGAGCGAGCAGGGCGAGGAAGACGGCGGGGCTCGCCGCGTCCAGCCCCCAGGTGTCGGTGTCGCCGAGCGCCTCGGCGCCCAGCGCCCCCAGCAGTGTGGTCAGGTTCCACAGCACGTACAGGGTGAGTCCGGTGACGGTGAAGCCGATCCGGGCGGCCCGCCGGGTGGGCTGCGGCAGCGTCACCGCGGTCGTCTCGTCGATGACCCAGTGGGCGGCGAGCGGTCGCACGGCGCGCGGGAGGGCGAGCAGCTGCGACAGCCGCAGACCGTAGAAGGCGTTGCGTACGCCGAGGAAGAACGCACCGGCGGCGGCGGTGTACGGGTTTCCGCCGGCGGCAAGGGCGCCCACCAGCGCGAACTGCGAGGCCCCGGTGAAGACGAGGAGGCTGAGCGCGCAGGTCTGGAGCAGGCTCAGGCCGGAGCCCGCCGAGGTGACACCGAAGGCGAAGCCGGAGAGGCCCACCGCGACACCGACGCCGAGCGCGTCGCGGATGACGGCCGCGTCCGGCTTCGCCTCGCCGTCGGCGGCAATGCCATCGGCGGTGACGCCGTCGGCGGTCTCGGACGTCCCGCCGAGTCTCTCTGAGGATGCTGTCTGTTCTGGCACGTCCGGAACGCTACGCGGACGAATCAGGACCGGTCTTGTACGTTTTTGCGCGTTCGCGCTGGTAGGCGCCGGGCGGCACCCCCACGATCCGGGTGAAATGACGGTTGAGGTGCGGCTGATCGGTGAAGCCGACCTCCGCCGCCGCGTCCGCCGGCGCGATGCCCGCATCGAGCATCCGTCGCGCACGCCGCACCCGGGCATCGGTGAGCCAGGTGTGCGGCGGCATCCCGTACTGCTTCTTGAACGCACGCAGCAGGGCGAAGGGGCTGGTCCCGAGCTCGGCGGCCAACGTCTCCAGTGTCGGCGGCGCGGCCATACGGCTCTCCAGCACCGCACGCGCCCGCTCCGCGCCCCGGGCGCCGGCCGACCGGGGGGCACGGGCGGGCAGCGCGCTGCCGTGGTGGCTGAGCAGCCGCGCGACCATGATCCGCAACATGCTGTCGGCGGCGAGCGCATTGCCCTCCTCGGCCGCCCGGTGCACCTCGCCGATGAGCCGTGCCGCCTCCGGGTCCAGGACGCTGGTCTCGGCGAAGCCGACCGTGCCGCGCAGCCGCGTCGTATCGGCCGCGATGTCGTTGATCACCTGCGCGGACGGGTACAGCGTGGCGTACACCCAGCCTTCGGGGGCCCCGGCCCGGGCGGTGTGCGGCACCTCCGGATTGATCATGACGACGGTGCCGGGACCCGCGTGCACGGTGCCGCCGGGCAGCCCGACGTCCTCGATGCCCCGGGTGATGGTGCCGAAGACATAGCCCTCGTGGCTGTGGCGCGGGAAGGTGTGGCGGACGTACCGGGCGCGCAGAAGATCGAGGTCGGGCAGTTCCGCGTACTGCCAGTACCTCGCCCACTCCCCCGCGGCCGAAGCCGAATCCGGGGTCGGTCCCGGGACCGATCGTGCCGCCATACCCGGAATTCTCGCAGGTACGGCCCGTGGTCAGCGTCCGGTACCGGCCGTCCCCACCCTCCGGTACGGACCCTCGTCACCCCTTGGTGCCGACCCTCGTCACCCTCCGGCCCCAGTCCGTTGTCAGTGGTCGGGTGCACGATGGGGGACATGGCCGGCTCTGCTCTCGATGCGTTCTCCCCCGCCACCCGCAGCTGGTTCGCGGGTGCCTTCACCGCGCCGACGTCCGCGCAGGAGGGCGCCTGGCGGGCGATCGGCGAGGGCTCGGACGTGCTGGTCGTCGCGCCCACCGGATCGGGCAAGACGCTCGCCGCGTTTCTCGCCGCGCTGGACCGGCTGGCAGCCGTTCCACCGCCCGCCGAGGCGAAGAAGCGCTGCCGCGTGCTGTACGTGTCGCCGCTCAAGGCCCTCGCGGTCGATGTGGAGCGCAACCTCCGCTCACCGCTGACCGGCATCCGCCAGGAATCGGTGCGCCTCGGCCTGCCCGAGCCCGACGTGCGGGTGGGTATCCGGTCGGGCGACACCCCGCCCGCCGAGCGCCGCTCCATGGCGACCCGCCCGCCGGACATCCTGATCACCACCCCCGAGTCGCTGTTCCTGATGCTGACGTCGTCGGCGCGCGAGGCCCTGTCGGGGATCGAGACGGTGATTCTGGACGAGGTGCACGCCGTCGCCGGTACGAAGCGGGGCGCCCATCTCGCTGTATCGCTGGAGCGCCTCGACGAGCTGCTGCCGCGTCCCGCGCGGCGGATCGGCCTGTCGGCGACGGTCCGTCCGGTCGACGAGGTGGCGCGGTTCCTCTCCCCGCAGCGGAAGGTGGAGATCGTCCAGCCGCCGTCCACCAAACAGTTCGATCTGTCGGTGGTCGTGCCGGTGGAGGACCTGGGCGAGCTCGGCGGTTCCCCCGCCACGGACCCGGACCAGGCGGGTCAGGCGGACAAGCCGTCGATCTGGCCGCATGTCGAGGAGCGGATCGCCGATCTCGTCCAGGCGCACCGCTCCACCATCGTCTTCGCCAACTCCCGCCGTCTCGCGGAGCGGTTGTGCAACCGGCTCAACGAGATCGCATACGAGCGGGTCACCGGCGAGACGATGCCGGAGGCCCACTCCCCCGCCGAGATCATGGCCGAGTCCGGTGCGGCGAAGGGCGCCCCCGCGCTGCTCGCCCGTGCCCACCACGGTTCGGTCTCCAAGGAGCAGCGCGCCCAGGTCGAGGAGGACCTCAAGGCGGGCCGGCTGCCCGCCGTGGTCGCCACCTCCAGCCTGGAGCTGGGCATCGACATGGGTGCGGTCGACCTGGTGGTCCAGGTGGAGTCGCCGCCGTCGGTCGCCTCCGGGCTGCAGCGGGTCGGCCGTGCCGGCCACCAGGTCGGAGCGGTCTCCACCGGAGTGGTGTTCCCGAAGTACCGCGGGGATCTGGTGCAGGCGGCGGTGGTCACCGAGCGGATGCGCACCGGCTCGATCGAGGCGCTCCGGATCCCGTCGAACCCGCTGGACGTGCTGGCCCAGCAGCTGGTGGCCATGGTCGCCCTGGACACCTGGCAGGTGGACGACCTGCTGGCCGTGACCCGCCGCGCGGCCCCCTTCGCCTCGCTCCCGGAGTCGGCGTTCACGGCCGTGCTGGACATGCTGGCGGGCCGCTATCCGTCCGATGCCTTCGCCGAGCTGCGTCCGCGCGTGGTGTGGGACCGCGTCGCCGGCACGGTCACGGGCCGCCCCGGCGCCCAGCGGCTCGCCGTCACCTCCGGCGGCACGATCCCCGACCGCGGGCTCTTCGGGGTCTTCCTCGCCGGGGCCGACCCCAAGAAGGGCGGCGGCCGGGTCGGCGAGCTGGACGAGGAGATGGTGTACGAGTCCCGGGTCGGCGATGTCTTCACCCTGGGCACCACCTCCTGGCGGATCGAGGACATCACCCGCGACCGGGTCCTGGTGTCGCCCGCCCCGGGCGTTCCGGGACGGCTGCCGTTCTGGAAGGGCGACCAGCTGGGCCGCCCGCTGGAGCTCGGTCGCGCGCTGGGCGCTTTCCTCCGCGAGATCGGCGGCCTGTCGCCCGAGGACGCCAGATCGCGGCTGCTCGCCGCCGGTCTCGACACCTGGGCCGCCGACAACGTCCTGTCGTACATCGACGAGCAGCGCGCCGCCTGCGGCCATGTCCCCGACGACCGGACCATCCTCGTCGAGCGCTTCCGTGACGAGCTGGGCGACTGGCGGGTCGTCGTGCACTCCCCCTTCGGCGCGCAGGTCCACGCCCCCTGGGCGCTGGCTCTGAGTGCGCGTCTCGCCGAGCGGTACGGCATGGATGCCCAGGTGATGCATGCCGACGACGGCATCGTGCTACGGCTCCCCGACGCCGACATGATGGGCCTGGACCTCCTGGATTTCGATCCGTCCGAGGAACCGGTCCGGGAACCGGCTGCCCCGTTGGCCGCGGCATACGACAGCGACCAGCCTCCGGTCGGCGCCGCCGATGTCGCCTTCGACCAGGGCGAGATCAACCAGATCGTCACCGACCAGGTCGGCGGATCGGCCCTGTTCGCCTCCCGCTTCCGCGAGTGCGCGGCGCGCGCCCTGCTGCTGCCCCGTCGCAGCCCCGGCAAGCGCACCCCGCTCTGGCAGCAGCGCCAGCGTGCCGCCCAGCTCCTCCAGGTGGCCTCCGAGTTCGGCTCCTTCCCGATCGTTCTCGAAGCGGTCCGCGAATGCCTTCAGGACGTCTTCGACGTCCCCGGACTCGTGGAACTGATGGGCGACCTCGAAGCACGCCGCGTCCGCCTGGTCGAGGTGACCACCCAGGAGCCCTCGCCCTTCGCGCGCTCGCTCCTCTTCGGCTACGTCGCACAGTTCCTGTACGAGGGCGACTCGCCGCTGGCCGAGCGGCGGGCGGCCGCGCTCTCGCTGGACTCCCATCTCCTCGCCGAGCTTCTCGGCCAGGCGGAACTGCGCGAGCTGCTCGACGCCGAGGTGCTGGGCGAGCTGCAGCAGGAGCTCCAGTGGCTCACCGAGGACCGCCGGATCAAGGACATCGAAGGCGTCGCCGATCTACTGCGCGTCCTCGGCCCGCTCACCGAGGCCGAGTTGGCCGAGCGCGGCGCCGAGCAGCCTTGGGCCGCCGAGCTCGCCTCGGCCCGCCGGGCCATCCGGGTCCGGATCGGCGGAGCCGACCACTGGGCGGCGATCGAGGACGCCGGCCGGTTGCGGGACGCGCTGGGCACGGCCCTTCCGGTCGGCGTCCCGGAGGCGTTCACCGAGCCGGTGAAGGACCCGCTCGGCGACCTCCTCACCCGCTACGCCCGCACGCACGGTCCTTTCACCTCCACCCAGGCGGCTGCCCGCTTCGGTCTCGGCACCGCCGTCACGGACGGCGCGCTGCAGCGGCTTGCCGCCTCCGGCCGGATTGTGCAGGGCGAGTTCCACCCCGCCGGCATCGGCCAGGAGTGGTGTGACGCCGCGGTGCTGCGCCGGCTCCGCCGCCGCTCGCTCGCCGCCCTGCGCCAGGAGCTGGAGCCGGTCCCGCCCGCCGCACTCGCCGGCTTCCTTCCGCAGTGGCAGCATCTCGGGAACAACAGCCTGCGAGGAATCGACGGACTGGCCCGCGCCATCGAGCAGTTGCAGGGTGCGCCGGTCCCCGCGTCGGCGCTGGAGAAGCTGATCCTGCCGGGACGCGTCACGGGATATGCCCCCGCCCTGCTCGACGAACTCACCACCACCGGCGAGGTGATCTGGGCCGGTGCGGGTGCGCTTCCGGGCAAGGACGGCTGGCTGTCCCTCTATCTCGCCGACAGCGCGCCCCTGCTCCTCCCACCTCCGCACCCTCTCGAACTCAGCGCGCTGCACGAATCCGTCCTCACCGCACTGACCGGCGGATACGGGCTGTTCTTCCGGCAGATCGCCGATCAGGTACGCGCCACCACGCACCCGGACTGCACCGATCCGCAACTCGCCGACGCTCTCTGGGACCTGACCTGGTCCGGCCGGCTGACCAACGACACGCTGGCCCCGCTGCGCTCGCTCCTCGGCTCCGGACGCACGGCGGGATCGACGGCCCACCGCGCCAGGCGAAGCGTCCCGCGCGGCCGTTACGGCTCGCTCACCGCCACGTCCCGCCCCGCGTCGCGCACCGGTCCGCCCACCGTCTCGGGCCGCTGGTCCCTGCTCCCCGGAACCGAGCCCGATCCCACGCACCGCGCCCACGCCCTGGCCCGCACCCTCCTCGACCGGCACGGTGTGGTGACCCGAGGCGCGGTCCAGGCCGAGGGCGTCGAGGGCGGCTTTGCCGCGACGTATCGCATCCTTGCCGCCTTCGAGGACAACGGGCAGGCCCGCCGCGGCTATGTCGTCGAGGGGCTGGGGGCGGCCCAGTTCGCGATGGACGGTGCGGTCGACCGGCTCCGTGCGGTCTCCACCGCCCGCGACCGCGCGGAACCGGGTTCGGCGCCCCGCGCCCTGGTTCTCGCGGCCGCCGATCCGGCCAACGCGTACGGCGCGGCCCTGGCCTGGCCCGAACCGCCGGACGGCGCCGGACACAGACCGGGACGCAAGGCAGGTGCCCTGGTCGTCCTGGTCGACGGCGAACTGACGCTGTACATGGAGCGCGGCGGCAAGACGCTGCTCGCTTGGCCGACCGACCCGGAGGACCCCGCGCTCCGGGCGGCGGCCGAGGCGCTGGCCGGTGCGGCGCGCGCGGGGGCGCTCGGCACGGTCACGGTGGAGCGGACCAACGGCGCCTCGTCCCTGACCTCGCCACTGGGCCGCACGCTGGAGACGGCCGGATTCCACGCCACTCCAAGAGGCCTCCGACTGCGCGCGTGACCCCGCGGCGCACCTCGGCCCGCACAGCGCCGCACGCACCCCCGATTCCCGCCCGCATGCCCGCCCCGCACCGCGCATCATGGAGGTATGCCCGAAGGAGATACCGTCCTGCAGACCGCCGCGCGTCTGCACAGCGTGCTGGCCGGTCAGGCCCTCACCCACTCCGACCTGCGCGTCCCCCGCTTCGCCACCGCGGACCTCACGGGCCGGACCGTTGTCGACGTCACCCCGCGCGGCAAGCATCTCCTCACCCGGATCGAGGGTGGCCTCACCCTGCACAGCCATCTGGGGATGGACGGCGCCTGGCGCCTCTACACTCCGGGCGAGCGCTGGCGCGGCGGCCCGGCCCACCAGATCCGCGCGGTCCTCTCCACCGCCCACCACACCGCGGTCGGCTACCGGCTCCCCGTTCTCGAACTCCTCCGCACAGCCGACGAGGAGAAGGCGGTCGGCCACCTCGGGCCCGATCTGCTGGGCCCCGGCTGGGACCCCGACACCGCCCTGCGCAACCTGCTGGCCGACCCCGGCCGCCCCCTCGGCGAAGCCCTCCTCGACCAGCGCAACCTGGCCGGCATCGGCAACATCTACAAGGCCGAGCTCTGCTTCCTCGCGCGTGCCACCCCCTGGCTCCCCGTCGGTGAGCTGCCCGCCTCCACCGCCGCCCGTCTGGTCACCACGGCCAAGCAGCTCCTCGAAGCCAATCGCAACCGCACGGTCCGCACGACCACCCGAGCACAACCCAACGGCTACGGCCCCCGTGAGCGTCTCTGGGTCTACGGCAGGACACACCGCCCGTGTCTGCGCTGCGGCACCCCCATTCGCGCGACGGAACAGGACAACCGCCCCGCCTACTGGTGCCCTCGCTGCCAGTCAGGCCCCACACCATAGTTGACGCATCGTCAGATCCAGTCGTACGGTCCGGACATGCCTGTCACCGCGTACGACCTCACCGGCCGATCCGCGTTCGTCACCGGAGCGGCCGGCGGCATCGGCCGAGCCTGCGCCGTCCTGCTCGCGGAGGCGGGAGCCACCGTCCACTGCGCGGACCTCGACGAGAAGGGCCTCCTGGAGACCCAGGAGATGATCACTGCCGCGGGTGGCGAAGCCCACACCCATCCCCTCGATGTCACCGACCGCAGTCGACTCAGGAGCGCGGTCGCCGCAGCGGGTGAGGTCGACATCCTGGCCGCCGTCGCCGGAATCATGCATACGAGCAGCGTTCTGGAGACGGCTGACGAGGACCTCGACCGCGTCATGGCCGTCAATTTCAAGGGGGTTCTGTACGCCTGCCAGGAGATCGCCCGCAGCATGATCGGGCGCGGCGCACCCGGCTCGCTGATCACCATGGCCTCGGGCGCGGTCGACGCCTCAGGTCCGGGACTTCTCTGCTACAGCGCGGCCAAGGCGGCAGTCGTCCAGCTGACCAGGACCCTGGCGACCGAGCTGGGTCCTCAGGGCATCCGCGTCAATGCCGTCGCTCCCGGCTGGATCCGTACGCCGATGACCGCCCGCCACGACGCAGAGCAGCAGCACCGCGCCGAGGGTGCGATGGTACGGATATCCCCGCTCGGCCGGGTGGGTGAGCCCGAGGACGTCGCCCACACGGTCCTGCATCTCGCATCCGATGCTTCGGCCTTCATGACGGGTCAGATTCTCCGTCCGAACGGCGGCGTCGCCATGCCCTGGTAGTGCGCCATGCCGCCTCGACACCGCGCACCCCGGCCACGCACCACGCGCCCGCGGCGGCACCGACCGTCTCCGCACGGGCCCTGATCGTTCCCGTGGGCCGGACGCTCGCGGCCACATGGACGGGCAGAAGGCTGAGCCCCCATCCGCCCACCGTCACCGCGCCCTCGATCAGCCCGGCATGTTCCGGCTGAAGGACCAGCCGGAGCACGGCCCACCACCACACCCCGCCGAGAACGAGCGCGGGCACCCATCTCCGTACCATGGCTGCCTCCTCCGGCCGAACCTAGTCCGGCCCGATCGCCCAGCGGGAGGGCGCACCGGCGCAGTACCGGCGCGCATGTCCGGGGCGGACACCGTTACGCGCTCTCCTCCGTCTGGCTCGTCCAGTCGTGTTGCCGCAGGTTCACGGCCCGAGCTGCGCATGGAACAGCACCCCGGAACCGATACCGCTCAGGCACTGCGCGATCTCGGTGACCGTGGTGTTCCTCTCTGCAGTCTCGCCCGGGACCACCGGCGCCGCATCCAGAGCCTCCGGTACGGCCCCGGGGCCCCGGGGGGGAACGATCGCCGGGCCGCTCCGACTGCCCCGATGCGCGCCGCACCTCACGCTGCGTTCATGCACCGTCCACCTCTGTCGGCCGTACCGCGACTGCATCGACCACGAAGCAGAAGCCGGGCCGTGTCCCGGTGCCGAAGAGCACCTGATTCTACGAAGTGGATGAGCTGAAGCGGTGCTTCGGACACAGGGTTTCCTGAGACACACGCTTCGTTGACCGGCGCACGCATCCGTGACCCGCGCGCGAGTCCCTGGCGGCGGCGTCCGCACACACCGGAGCCCCGGCCGCCCCCGCGAAGGGGCCGGCCGGGGCTCTGGTTCACACCGGACCGCGCGGGTCAGGCGGCGACGACATCCACCGCTTCCGCGGGTGCCTTGATCGTCACCCGTCCCGTCGGCACACCTGCCACCGACGTCACGGAGACGGAATTGAGCATCGGGCGTACCGGCACTGGTACCGGATCGCTGGCTGCTGCCGACTCGGCCAGCTCAGCCAGCGACAGCTCGTCGCTCACTTCACGCATGAGCTCGGACATCCGTACGTCAAGCGCGTCGCAAATGGCGGAGAGCAGCTCGGAGGATGCCTCCTTCTGCCCCCGCTCCACCTCGGAGAGATAGCCGAGCGAGACTCGGGCGGACGAGGAGACTTCGCGCAGAGTACGGCCTTGGCGCTGGCGCTGCCGACGCAGCACGTCACCAAGCAGGCGACGGAGCAGAATCATCGGTGGCTCCCTCCTCGGACCGCGTAGCCGCATCCTTCACGCCCCACCGTACCGCCTCGCGCTGCGGCCGTGCGGGGAGCGATGTCGTGTTCACTCAGGGCTGCAAACATCAATTCCCCCCGTTCTGTTCCGTATCCTGTGCGCTCGCATTGTCGTCGAGTTCTCCGGAGAGCAGTTCAAGCAGGCTCCGTACGCTCTCTCTACGGATGTCCGCCCGGTCACCGTTCAACCGCAGAGCGGCCACTTTCTCCGCGCGGCCCGGCCCTGCCACGGCGACATAGACCGTTCCGACCGGCTTTCCGTCCTGTGCATCGGGTCCCGCGACGCCGGTGGTCGCCACTCCCCAGTCTGCACCGAGAATCCGTCGGACACCGATCGCCATCTGCCGGGCGACCTCAGGATCCACGGCACCGCGCGCTGCCAGCAGGGCCCCGTCCACGGCCAGCACATCCCGCTTCAGGGACGTCGCGTACGCCGTCACGGACCCGCGGAAGGAGCGCGAGGCACCGGGTACGGAGGTGAGCTCCGCCGCAACCAGGCCGCCGGTCAGCGACTCGGCGACGGCGAGGGTCTCCCCTCGCCGCAGGAGCTGCTGCAGCACCCGGGCCGCGGCAGTCACCGCTCGGCCTCCGCCGGGCCACGGACCCCGGACGCCTCGGCAGCCGCCGCTGCGGCCCGTTCGGCCGCCAGACCCTGGCGCCGCAGCACGACGGCCTGTCGCACGTAGTCGAGCCCGGTGACGACCGTCAGCACGACGGCCACCGCCATCACCCAGAAGCGCAGTGTGGCGAGCGGGCCGGTCAGTGCCAGGACGTACATCCCGACGGCTGTCCCCTGTGCCAGCGTCTTCATCTTCCCGCCGCGACTGGCCGGGATCACCGCATGCCGGATCACCCAGAACCGCATCAGCGTGATGCCGATCTCGCGGAAGAGGATCACTCCGGTGACCCACCACGGCAGATCACCGAGGTACGACAGGCAGATCAGCGCGGCCCCCATGATCGCCTTGTCGGCGATCGGGTCGGCGATCTTCCCGAAGTCGGTGACCAGGTTGTACGTACGCGCCAGATGACCGTCGAAGAGGTCGGTGATCATGGCGACGGCGAACGCCGCCCAGGCGAAGGACCGCCAGGCGGGGTCGTAGCCGCCGTTGTGAAGCAGCAGCACGACGAAACCCGGTACCAGCAGCAGGCGCGCCATGGTGAGGATATTGGCGATGTTCCACAGGCTGGCCTGGTTGACGGCCGCAGCGCCCAGCTTGCCGCCACGGACCGGCTTCGCGCCGGAACCGCCCGGCGCGGATGCCGGGACTCCCGTCATCTGGCTGCCTCCGCAAGCTCGGAACACTCAGCCACCAGGTCCACTCCTTCGGTGCCCACCACCTTTGCCTCGACCATACGGCCCGGTACGAGACCCTCGCGTGCTGTGAAGAGCACCTGGCCGTCCGTTTCGGGTGCCTGGTGCGCAGCACGCCCCACCGCGCGCGGCTCGTCCTCGGTGGGGTCGACGGACTCGACCAGCACCTGCAGGGACTCTCCGAGCCGCTCCTCGGCGCGCTGCGAGGTCAGCTCCTCGGCCAGCTGCGAGATGTGCGCGAGCCGCTCAGCGATGACGTCGGGGTCCAGCTTGTTGTCGTAACCGACGGCCTCGGTTCCCTCCTCGTCGGAGTAACCGAAGACGCCGATCGCGTCGAGCCGCGCGCCCGTGAGGAAGCGTTCCAGCTCGGCGAGGTCCGCCTCGGTCTCCCCGGGGAATCCCACGATGAAGTTCGACCGTGCACCGGCCTGCGGCGCCTTGCTCCGGATGGTCTCCAGGAGCTCCAGGAAGCGGTCGGTGTCGCCGAAGCGGCGCATCGCCCGCAGCACAGCGGGGGCGGAATGCTGGAAGGACAGGTCGAAGTACGGGGCGACCTTCGGCGTCGAGGTCAGTACGTCGATCAGACCGGGCCGCATCTCGGCGGGCTGCAGGTAGCTGACCCGGATCCGCTCGATCCCGTCGACGTCGGCGAGATCCGGCAGCAGTGTCTCCAGCAGCCGGATGTCGCCGAGGTCCTTGCCGTACGAGGTGTTGTTCTCGGAGACCAGCATGACCTCCTTGACGCCCTGCTCGGCCAGCCAGCGGGTCTCCTGCAGCACGTCCGACGGGCGCCGCGAGATGAAGGAACCGCGGAAGGACGGAATGGCGCAGAACGAACAGCGGCGGTCGCAGCCGGAGGCGAGCTTCACCGAGGCGACCGGGCTGGTGCCCAGCCGGCGGCGCAGCGGGGCGCGCGGACCGGAGACCGGGGCAACCCCGTCGGGGAGGTCCGCGGGGGCCGGGCCGGCTTCCTGCGCGTGTCCGGGCAGCGCGACGGCGGCGTCCTGCCGCTCGGCCGGGCTGATCGGCAGCAGCTTGCGCCGGTCACGCGGGGTGTGGGAAGCGTGGATGCCCCCGTTGAGGATGGTCTGGAGGCGGTCGGAGATATCGGCGTAGTCGTCGAATCCGAGGACTCCGTCGGCTTCCGGCAGGGCTTCGGCAAGGTCCTTGCCGTAGCGCTCGGCCATGCAGCCGACGGCGACCACGGCCTGGGTCCGGCCGTGGTCCTTCAGATCGTTGGCTTCGAGGAGTGCGTCGACGGAGTCCTTCTTGGCGGCCTCGACGAACCCACAGGTGTTGACGACGGCGACATCCGCGTCGGAGGCATCCTCGACGAGCTCCCAGCCGTCCGCTGCCAAGCGGCCTGCGAGCTCCTCCGAGTCCACCTCGTTACGGGCGCAGCCAAGAGTGACAAGGGCGACGGTACGGCGTTCGGGCATGGGCTCAAGACTACTTTGTCCTGGCACTGGCCCCGCCGAGCAGGGTTCCCCTGTGACAGCGAGTAACAACGCGTCGAGCGCCCGGCCGGACGGCCGGGCGCTCGTGTCACAACGTGCTGACGGTCAGCCGACCTCGGGGTCGCCCTTCGTGTACGTGAGCCGTTCGACCTGACCCGGCTGGAACTTGTCCTCGACCTTCTTGCCGTTGACGAAGAGCTCGATCGAGCCGGCGTCGCCGAGGACGAGGTCGACGCGCTCCTTGTCCTGGAAGGTCTTGGACTGGCCCTTCTGCAGCAGACCGTCGAAGAGCATCCGCCCGTTGTGGTCCTTGGCGGAGATCCAGCTCTTGCCCTGAGTGGCGCTGAGCTTGACCGTCACCTTGTCCCGCGGGGCTGCCGCGATGGCGCTGTCGGAGGGTGCGGGCTTGGGGTCGGTGGACTTGGTGGGCTTGGGCTTGGGGCTGGTCGTGTTGGGCGTCGAGCCCTCGGCGACCCGGGTGGTCGTATCGCTGTCGTCGCCACCCTTGAGGAAGGTGAAGCCGACGAAGCCGATGACCACGACGATCGCCGCGACCATGGCCGCGGTCCAGTTGGGTCGACGGGGATCGGAACGGATCCGTTCGGCTTCGAACAGCGGCGCCGCCGGTGTGGGCGCGGGACGGCCGCCGTGCTCGCCGTCGTACTGCGAAACCAGTGGTTCCGGATCGATGCCGACGGCACGCGCCAACGTACCGATATGACCGCGGGCGTACACGTCGCCGCCACAGCGGGTGAAGTCGTCCTCTTCGATCGCGTGCACGATGGGAATGCGCACCCGGGTGGACGAGCTGACCTCTTCGACCGTGAGACCTGCGGCGATTCGAGCCTGCTGGAGCACTCGACCGATCGAAGGCCGGTCGTCTTCGGGGGAGTTGCCGATGGACACGGGGGCGCCTTTCGAGCGTGAGCCACCTGCTGGGTGTTCAGTCTAGGGGTGGTACGAAAGGGTGGGGCAACCGGGAGAGAGGACTTTGTACGCCATCAGATTCGAACACTGTCCTATTTGCCGGACCGCCCCGTGGAAGTACATTCTGCTGTCCCTCCAGTCAAATTGACGTACGACCCGACGAAACGGTTGCTCTTCCCACCCTTACGAAGCGGTTTCCCCGCGGATCTGGGCCAACACCCCGTCCAACTCGTCGGGTTTCACCAGGACGTCGCGCGCTTTGGACCCCTCGCTCGGTCCGACGATGTTGCGCGACTCCATCAGGTCCATCAGCCGGCCTGCCTTGGCGAAGCCGACCCGCAGCTTCCGCTGGAGCATCGAGGTGGACCCGAACTGGGTGGAGACGACCAGTTCGGCTGCCTGGCAGAGCAGATCGAGGTCGTCGCCGATGTCCTCGTCGATCTCCTTCTTCTTGGCGGAGCCGACCACCACGTCCTCGCGGAAGACCGGCGCCATCTGATCCTTGCAGTGCTGGACGATGGCCGCGACCTCGCCCTCGGTGACGAAGGCGCCCTGCATGCGGGTGGGCTTGTTGGCACCCATCGGCAGGAACAGTCCGTCACCCTTTCCGATGAGCTTCTCGGCGCCGGGTTGGTCCAGGATCACGCGGCTGTCCGCGAGCGACGAGGTGGCGAAGGCGAGCCGGGAGGGCACGTTCGCCTTGATCAGACCGGTGACGACGTCGACCGAGGGCCGCTGGGTCGCGAGCACCAAGTGGATACCGGCGGCGCGCGCCAACTGGGTGATGCGGACGATGGCATCCTCGACGTCACGTGGAGCGACCATCATCAGGTCGGCGAGCTCGTCGACGATGACCAGGAGATACGGATACGGCGAGAGCTCACGCTCGCTGCCTTCCGGCGGCTTGACCTTGCCGTTGCGCACGGCCTGGTTGAAGTCGTCGATGTGCCGGTAACCGAACGCGGCGAGGTCGTCGTACCGGAGGTCCATCTCCCGTACGACCCATTGCAGAGCCTCGGCGGCGCGCTTCGGGTTGGTGATGATCGGCGTGATCAGGTGCGGGATGCCCTCGTACGCGGTCAGTTCGACGCGCTTGGGGTCGACCAGCACCATCCGCACGTCGTCCGGGGTCGCCCGCACCATGACCGACGTGATCAGACAGTTGATGCAGGACGACTTGCCGGAACCGGTCGCACCGGCCACCAGCACGTGCGGCATCTTCGCGAGGTTGGCCATGACATAGCCGCCCTCGACGTCCTTGCCGAGCGCGACCAGCATCGGGTGGTCGTCCTCGGCCGCGTCCGCGAGGCGCAGCACATCTCCGAGGTTGACCATCTCCCGGTCGGTGTTGGGGATCTCGATGCCGACGGCGGACTTCCCCGGGATCGGCGAGATGATCCGGACGTCGGGGCTGGCGACGGCGTACGCGATGTTCTTGGCCAGCGCGGTGATCCGCTCGACCTTCACGGCCGGGCCGAGCTCCACCTCGTACCGCGTCACCGTCGGTCCGCGGGTGAAACCGGTGACGGCGGCGTCGACCTTGAACTCGGTGAAGACGTTGGTCAGGGAGGCGACGATCGCGTCGTTGGCAGCACTCCGGGTCTTGCCCGGACCGCCGCGCTCCAGCAGGTCGAGCGAGGGCAGCGCGTACGTGATGTCGCCGGAGAGCTGCAACTGCTCGGCGCGGGCCGGCAGAGGCTGGGACTGCGACGGATCGGGGGCGGGCTTCGTCAGATCGGGTACGCCGGAGGTCACCGCGCCCTTCCCCGCCCCGGTGCCCGACTCGGCCTCACGGGCGCCGGGCACCGGGGTTCCCGAGCGCTCGCGGTCACGCTCGACGGAGACGCCCTGGGTGAGGTCGGCGACGATCGCCGAGGGCGGCATGCCGTTGAGCACCGCGCCGTCGAGCGCCGCGGCCGCGGCCGCGGCGACATCCACCGCGTCCATGGTGTGGTTCATCGCGGGTTGCACGGACGGCCTGCGCGGCCTGCGGCGCTTGGAGAGTGCCTCGGCCTCCGCCCGCTCGGGGGCGTACTCCTCGGGCGCCTCGGAACGGCGTACGGACGAGCGCCGCGAGCGGGCGGGAAGCGCCTCGCGCCACTGCTCGTCGTACCGCTCGTCGTCGCTCTCGCCCTCCGCCTCGGGGTCGTACACCGGGTCGACGATCCCCAGTTTGGAGCCGAGCAGCCGCAGCCGCTGCGGAATCGCGTTCACCGGGGTCGCGGTGACGACGAGCAGACCGAAGACGGTGAGGAGAAGGAGCAGCGGCACGGCGAGGACTTCGCCCATGGTGAAGACCAGCGGCTTGGAGGCGGCCCAGCCGATGAGTCCGCCGGCGTCCTGCATCGCCTCGGTGCCGTCCCCGCGGCCGGGCGAACCGCACGCGATGTGGACCTGTCCGAGCACGCCGATGACCAGGGCGGAGAGCCCGATGACGATGCGGCCGTTGGCCTCGGGCTTCTCGGGATAGAGGATCAGCCGTACGGCGATGGCGCCGAGAAGTATGGGTACGAGCAGATCGAGGCGTCCGAAGGCACCGGTGACGAGCATCTCGACGAGGTCGCCGACGGGCCCCCGGAGATTCGACCAGGTGCCCGCGGCCACGACCAGCGCCAGACCGAGCAGCAGCAGCGCGACGCCGTCCTTGCGGTGTGCGGGATCGAGTCCCTTCGCGCCGCGCCCTATACCGCGGAACATGGCGCCGACGGCGTGCGCCGCACCGAGCCAGACGGCGCGCGCCAGCCGGTACACACCCCCGGTGGGAGACGGCGCGGGCCTGGGCGCAGCCGCCTTCTTCGCCACCGCCTTCTTCGCCACCGCCTTCTTGGCCGGAGCCTTCTTCGCGGGTGCGCTCTTCTTCGCGGGCGCGGCTTTCTTCGCCGGGCCCCCGGTACGGCCGGGACGCTTCGCGGTGCCCGCCGTGCCCTGGGAACCCTTGCCGGACGTACGTGAGGCCATGGGGCCGAGGTTACCGGTGTTGGCCGCCGTGAACACGTGCCCCTCTTGGTTCACCCAACCGTGTCGCCCTGCAGAGGCCGGAAACTGACGTGCCCTCACCAGGGGCGGATCGAGCGGCCGTCCCCGAACCCGGTTCCCGGACGGGGGGTTCGGTGAACGGCGGCGTTACGACGGAAGCGCGGCCGTGCCGCTTCCGGTGCCGGGCTCCAGCGCATCGAGCGCACGCCGCAGTCCGGTCAGTTTCCGTTCGAGATGGGCCGCGGTGGCCACCGCGGCGGCGTCCGCCGACTCGTCGTCGAGTTGCTTGGAGAGCGCCTCCGCCTGCTCCTCGACGGCCGCGAGGCGCGCCGAGAGCTCGGCCAGCAGTCCGGCGGGCTCCTTCTCCTGTTCGGCGCCGGGGTGACCGCCACCCTCCAGCTGCAGCCGCAACAGCGCCGCCTGCTCACGCAACTGGCAGTTCTTCATGTACAGCTCGACGAAGACCGAGACCTTGGCGCGCAGCACCCAGGGGTCGAACGGCTTCGAGATGTAGTCCACCGCGCCGGCCGCGTAACCCCGGAAGGTGTGATGCGGACCGTGGTTGATCGCGGTGAGGAAGATGATCGGGATGTCCCGGGTCCGCTCCCGCCGCTTGATGTGCGCGGCGGTCTCGAAACCGTCCATGCCCGGCATCTGGACGTCCAGCAGAATGACCGCGAAATCGTCCGTGAGCAGCGCTTTGAGCGCTTCCTCCCCTGACGATGCCCGTACCAGCGTCTGATCGAGCGCAGAGAGGATGGCCTCCAGCGCCAGCAGATTCTCCGGCCGGTCATCGACCAGGAGGATCTTGGCCTTCTGCACCATGGCCCGTCCTCCTCGCCCCGGAATTGCACCGGGCGCCGCCCCAGGGGACGACTCCCTTACGCCGTCCGTCCTTGTGCCGGTCATGGTAGCCGCACCCCGCCCGTCACCACACCCTGTCACCGCGATGTCACTGTGCACGTACCAAAAACGCGGTGGGAGACCAGAAGGTTCCCCGCCCACCGCGTTCTCACACCCCTTCGAGCACAGTCGATCAGGAACTTATCGGGATTCGCTCCAGAGGCGATCACTCTCCGCGCATCCACTGCTCCATCACGGAGAGCAGATGATCAGGATCGGCAGGCTTGGTGACATAGTCGGAAGCACCCGAGTCGATCGCCTTCTCCCGGTCGCCCTTCATCGCCTTGGCGGTCAGCGCGATGATGGGCAGCCCGGCGAACTGCGGCATCCTGCGGATCGCCGTCGTCGTCGCGTAACCGTCCATCTCCGGCATCATGATGTCCATCAGCACGACCGTCACATCGTCGTGCTGTTCCAGGACTTCAATGCCTTCGCGCCCGTTCTCCGCATACAGCACCGAGAGCCCGTGCTGCTCCAGCACGCTGGTGAGCGCGAAGACGTTACGGATGTCGTCGTCGACGATGAGGACCTTCTCGCCGTTGAACCGGAAGACCCTGCGGACCTCGGGCTCCTCCTGGCCGGACTGGGTCAGCAACTCCCGAGCCGGTGCGGCCGGCTCGGTGTGCCCGGTGCTCCTGGGCGGCAGCGCCGTCCGCCGCTCCGCTCCGCCGAGCGCCTTGCGGCGCCGCCGGAACAGCCCCGCGGAACCGGCTCCGTCGTGCAGCGCCGTCCCCGAACCCGCCTCCGGGACCATGCCGCTCGGGGCCACCGCGCCGTGCGCCTCGACGGAACCGGGGCCGATCTGCGGGTAGCCCTGCGGCGGCAGCTCGCTGAGGTGCAGCGGCAGATACAGCGTGAAGGTCGAGCCGCGGCCCGGCTCGCTCGACGCATGGATCTCGCCACCCAGCAGCCGCGCGATCTCCCGGCTGATGGACAGCCCGAGCCCCGTACCGCCGTACTTGCGACTGGTCGTACCGTCCGCCTGCTTGAACGCCTCGAAGATCACCAGCATCTTGCTGGACGCGATCCCGATCCCGGTGTCGGTGACCGAGAACGCGATCAGATCGGCGTCCGCGTCGCGCAGCGAACCGGCTTCCAGGAGCTGCTCCCGGATGGCGTTCGGCACATCCGCGCCGGCAGGCCGGATCACCAGCTCGACGGCGCCGCTGTCGGTGAACTTCACCGCGTTGGAAAGGAGGTTCCGCAGCACCTGGAGGAGCCGCTGCTCGTCCGTGTGCAGCGTGGCGGGGAGCTCCGGCGACACCCGTACGGAGAAGTCGAGCCCCTTCTCGGCGGTGAGCGGCCGGAAGGTCGCCTCCACGTAGTCGACCAGCTGGACCAGTGCGATCCGGGTCGGACTGACATCCATCTTGCCCGCCTCGACCTTCGACAGATCGAGGATGTCGTTGATCAACTGCAGCAGGTCGGAACCTGCGCCGTGGATGGTCTCGGCGAACTCCACCTGCTTCGGGGAGAGATTTCCCTCGGCGTTGTCCGCGAGCAGCTTGGCGAGGATGAGCAGCGAGTTGAGCGGCGTGCGCAGCTCGTGCGACATGTTCGCCAGGAACTCGGACTTGTAGCGCATGGAGACCGCGAGCTGCTCGGCCCGCTCCTCCAGGACCTGCCGCGCCTCCTCGATCTCGGTGTTCTTCACCTCGATGTCGCGGTTCTGCTGGGCCAGCAGTTCGGCCTTCTCCTCCAGTTCGGCGTTGGATGCCTGGAGCGCCTTCTGCCGGTTCTCCAGCTCCTCCGAGCGGTCGCGCAGCTGCTCGGTCAGCTCCTGCGACTGCTCCAGGAGCTTCTCCGTCTTGGTGTTGACGCTGATCGTGTTGACGCTGGTCGCGATCATCTCGGCGAGCTGGTTGAGGAAGTCCCGCTGGATGTGGGTGAACGGCTGGAACGAGGCCAGTTCGATCACACCGAGGACCTGCCCCTCGAAGAGCACCGGCAGCACGATCACATGCGCCGGCGGTGCCTCGCCCAGGCCCGAGGAGATCTTCAGATAGCCCGGCGGCACGTTGTCCACCTGGATCGTCCGCTTCTCCTCCGCCGCCGTGCCGATGAGCGTTTCGCCGGGCCGGAAGGACGTCGGCATCGAGCCCGCGGAGTAGCCGTAGCTGCCCCGCATGCGGAGTACGTACGCACCCTCCCGGTCCGCGTCCGCCACCACCGCGTCGGTGTCACCGGTGGGCATGGCCAGGAAGAACGCCCCGTGCTGCGCCGAGACGACCGGGGTCAGCTCGCTCATGATCAGCGAGGCGACGTCGTCGAGATCACGGCGTCCCTGCATCAGACCGGAGATCCGGGCGAGGTTGCCCTTGAGCCAGTCCTGCTCCTTGTTGGTGGCCGTGGTGTCGCGCAGGTTGGCGATCATCGTGTTGATGTTGTCCTGCAGGGCCTGGATCTCACCGGCCGCGTCCACATCGATCTTGAGGTTGAGATCGCCACGGGTCACCGCGGTGGCGACAGCCGCGATGGCCCGCACCTGACGGGTCAGGTTCCCGGCCATCTCGTTGACGGACTCGGTGAGATCGCGCCAGGTTCCGTCGACGTCCCGGACCCGCGCCTGACCGCCCAACTGACCCTCGGTGCCCACCTCACGGGCCACCCGGGTCACCTGCTCGGCGAAGGACGACAGCTGGTCGACCATCGTGTTGATGGTGTTCTTCAGCTCCTGGATCTCACCGCGCGCGTCGATGTCGATCTTCTTGGTCAGATCGCCCTTGGCGATGGCGGTGGTGACCGTGGCGATCTGGCGCACCTGACCGGTCAGGTTGGACGCCATCGAGTTCACCGACTCGGTGAGGTCCTTCCACGTACCGGAGACGCCCGGCACCCGCGCCTGACCGCCCAGCTCGCCCTCGGTACCCACCTCGCGGGCGACTCGCGTCACCTCGTCGGCGAACGAGGACAGCGTCGTCACCATCGTGTTGACGGTGTCGGCGAGCTCGGCGACCTCGCCGCGCGCCTCGACGGTGACCTTCTTGGTCAGATCGCCGTTGGCGACCGCGGACGAGACCCGGGAGATGTTCCGCACCTGGCTGGTCAGGTTGTTGGCCATCAGGTTGACGTTGTCGCTGAGGTCCTTCCAGATGCCGGTCGCCCCGCGCACCCGCGCCTGACCGCCCAGGATGCCCTCGGTACCCACCTCGCGGGCGACTCGCGTCACCTCGTCGGCGAAGTTGAGCAGCTGGTCGACCATCGTGTTGACGGTCGTCACCAGTTCGAGGATCTCGCCCTTGGCGTCGACGGTGATCTTCTTGGAGAGATCGCCCTTGGCGACCGCGGTGGTGACCTCGGCGATGTTGCGGACCTGCAAGGTCAGGTTGTTCGCCATGCCGTTGACGGACTGGGTGAGGTCCTTCCACGTACCGGACACGCCCTGCACCTCGGCCTGGCCGCCCAGGATGCCTTCCGTACCCACCTCACGGGCGACCCGGGTCACCTGCTCGGCGAAGTTCGAGAGCTGGTCCACCATCGTGTTGAGGGTGTTCTTCAGTTCGAGGATCTCGCCGCGGGCGTCCACGTCGATCTTCTGCGACAGGTCACCGCGCGCCACCGCGGTGGCGACCTGTGCGATGTTACGGACCTGAGCGGTGAGGTTCCCCGCCATGCCGTTCACCGAGTCGGTCAGATCGCGCCACACCCCGGCCACGCCGGGGACCTGCGCCTGGCCGCCGAGCCGCCCGTCGGTGCCCACCTCGCGGGCGACCCGGGTCACCTGCTCGGCGAAGGCGGAGAGCTGGTCCACCATCGTGTTGATGGTGTTCTTCAGTTCGAGGATCTCGCCGCGGGCGTCCACGTCGATCTTCTGCGACAGATCGCCCCGGGCGACCGCCGTGGTCACCTGCGCGATCTGACGCACCTGGGAGGTCAGGTTCCCGGCCATGAAGTTGACGGAGTCGGTGAGCTCCTTCCAGGTACCGGAGACGCCGTCGACCCGCGCCTGACCGCCGAGGCGGCCCTCCGTGCCCACGTCCCGCGCCATCCGGGTCACCTGGTCGGCGAAGGACGACAGCTGCGCCACCATCGTGTTGACGGTGTTCTTCAGCTCCAGCATCTCGCCGGCCACATCCACGGTGACCTTCTGCGACAGATCGCCGTTCGCGACCGCGGTCGTCACCTGCGCGATGTCCCGCACCTGGCCCGTCAGGTTCCGGAACGCCGTGTTCACCGAGTCGGTGAGGTCCTTCCACGTACCCGCCGCACCCGGCACCTCGGCCTGTCCGCCCAGCCGGCCCTCGACACCGACCTCCCGGGCGACCCGGGTCACTTCCGAACCGAAGGACTGGAGCTGGTCCACCATCGTGTTGACGGTGTTCTTCAGCTCCAGCATCTCGCCGGCCACATCCACGGTGACCTTCTGCGTCATGTCACCGCTGGCCACCGCCGTGGTCACCTGCGCGATGTCCCGCACCTGCGTCGTCAGGTTCCGGAAGACCGTGTTCACCGAGTCGGTGAGGTCCTTCCAGGTGCCCGCCGCACCCGGCACCTGCGCCTGACCGCCGAGCAGACCCTCGCCACCGACCTCGCTGGCCACCCGCGTCACTTCGTCCGCGAAGGTCCGCAGCGTCTCGGTCATCTGGTTGATCGTCTCGGCCAGCTGCGCCACCTCGCCGCGGGCGCTCACGGTGACCTTCTGCGACAGGTCGCCACTGGCGACCGCCGTCGTCACCTCGGCGATCCCACGCACCTGCGAGGTGAGGTTCCCGGCCATCGTGTTGACGGAGTCGGTGAGGTCCTTCCACACGCCGGCCACACCGGGCACCGTCGCCTGCCCGCCGAGTTCACCCTCCGTGCCCACCTCACGGGCGACCCGAGTCACCTCGGAGGAGAACGAGGACAGCTGGTCGACCATCGTGTTGACGGTGTTCTTCAGCTGCAGCATCTCGCCGGCCACATGGACGGTGACCTTCCGCGACAGATCACCCTTGGCGACCGCCGTCGTCACCAGGGCGATGTCCCGCACCTGCGCGGTCAGCCGGTACGCCATGGTGTTGACGGAGTCCGTGAGGTCCTTCCAGGAACCGGACATTCCGCGCACCTGGGCCTGTCCGCCCAGCTTGCCCTCGGTACCCACCTCGACCGCGACCCGCGTCACCTGCTCGGTGAAAGCCGCCAGTTGGTCGACCAGGTTGTTGACCGTACGGGCCACCTTCAGGAACTCGCCGCGCAGCGGTCGCACGGTCTCGTCGGCCGTGTGCGACCGGAGCTCCATCCGCTGTTCCAGATCACCGTCGGCCACCGCCGACAGCACCCGCCCGACCTCCGAGACCGGTCGCGCCAGGTCGTCGACCAGTTCGTTCGAGGCATCGATGGCCGCGGCCCAGGAGCCCTCGCAGGCCCCGGTCTCCAGGCGCTCGGTGAGCTTCCCCTCGCGCCCGACCACGCGACGTACCCGGGCCAGCTCGCCGGTGAGGTGGAGATTGCGGTCGGCGACCTCGTTGAAGACCGCCGAGATCTCCGCCAGCGGCCCCTCGCCCGAGACGGTCAGACGCCTGCGGAAATTCCCGTCGCGCATTGCCACCAGGCCGGCCAGCAGTCTGTTGAGCGCCGCGGCGTCCACTTCGATGGTTCCATTGCGCTGTTTCTTCACGGACTGTCCGCCTTTTGTGCGCGTTTCTGATCCCCGCGCCGCCACGCCAGACTCCACCGTGTCCCTCCCGCAGGGGTTGACCGTATCGCTCGGGCCTTGCCTGGGATCTTGCCCAGTTCCACATTGGCTCACCGCCACAGTCCACCGTCGACGGGTGACCATGCGGACGTCAAATCGTTGAAAGCTACCAGGCCGGAACTGATCGAGGTGGAACCTCCAACGGTTGTCCCGCATCCCTCCGTTGGGAAGACCACACTTGTCCGACCGGACACCGTTTCCTGGTCGCGCTTGCCCGAAGTCGGCCCTCGTGTACCCGATACCGAGAGCGAGCGTCTAGCCTGGCAAGCGAATCGAAGCGGCGAGAAACGGGCACAGGACTCGGGGAAGCGACGAGACACCAAATGGGGAGTGCTGTGATCACCGCGCGCGCGGCTGCCACCTTCGACCCGGTGGGGCGCTCCGTCGCGACCGCCCGCGCCTTTGTCCGTGACACCCTGCAGGGGTGGGGGTACACCGACATCGTCGACGACGCGGTCGTCCTCACCAGCGAGCTCGTGACCAATGCCGTGGTGCACGCAGGCACCGCCGCCGACGTGCTCTGCCTGCGTACGGAACACGGCGTCCGGGTCGAGGTCTCCGATCACTACCCGGAGCGGGAGATCCCGCTCCAGAGCACCGGACTCGACTTCGGCAGCCCCGATCGTGAGGGCGGCCGCGGTCTGCTGCTCTGCGCGGCACTCGCTTCCCGGTGGGGTGTCGAGTACACCCCGGCGCACAAACAGGTCTGGTTCCAGCTCGATCTTCCCGAGCGCCCGGTGGGCATCCGTTCCGCCGGCCCCCTGCTCCCCACCGACCTCCTCCCGGTCGCGGACGAGCGCGTCCGGGTCGCCGTCGTACAGATCGACCACTCCGGTTCCATCGCCGGGTGGAACGACGACGCCGCGTTCCTCTTCGGGCACACCGCGGAACAGGTCACCGGCAAACAGTTCACCGACTTCACCGCCTGGCCGCAGACCCCCGGCACCAGCACCGGAATCGCCGACGCGCTCCAGCTCTCCCGCTGGGAAGGCAGTTACGGCATCCGGGGCGCCGACGGCCGCACCATCCCCGTGTACGCCTCCCACCTCAGAGTCCGCGACACCCAGGGCGAACCGTCCACGGTCTGTCTTCTGGTCCGCGACCACGAACGTGCCGTACTCCAGTCACCGGTGCGCACCCCGGTCACCGACGCAGGCTCCGAGAGCCGTAAGACGGACCCCTTCGAGGTGTTCATCGGCTCCCCCGCCCCCGACGACCTCGACGGGCTGCTCCAGCGCACCGTCGAACGGGCCCGCGACATGCTCGACGCGGATTCGGCCTTTCTGCTGCTGGCCACCGATGACGAGACCGAGCTGGAGGTCCGGGCCACGACCGGCCTCCCCTCCGCCCGTCAGCGCTTCGCCCGCGTCCCCGTGGAAGCAGGCACGGGTCGGTACGGATCCGCCCGGATGCCGGCCGTGCACGAAGACCTCACGGTCGTCCCCGGCGCCGTGCCGCTGCTCAGCGACACCGGTATGCGCTCCGTCGTGACCGTCCCGCTGAAGGTCGAAGGACGCCTCACGGGGTCGCTGGGCGTCGCGGCGGAATCGCCCGGCCGGTATACCAACGAGGAGGCCCTGCGCCTCCAGTTCGCCGCGGACCGTATCGCTCTCGCCGTCGAATCGGCCCGCCTCGGCGAACTGGAACGGCTCCGCCGCGGATCGCTGTCCTTCCTCGTCGAGGCGTCCGACCTCCTCGCCGGCACCCTCGACCGGGACCAGACCCTTGCCCTGATGGCCCAGATGACGGTCCCCACCCTGGCCACCTGGTGCGCCGTCTACACGATCGCCGACCAGTCCTCGGAGCCGTACCTCTCGTACGTGCTCCATGAGGACGAGGAACTCATCGACGGTCTCAAGGCCCTGCTCTCCAAGATCTCCCCGCCGGACCCCGTGCCGACCCCTGGCGCCCGCGTCTGGGCCGCCCCCTCCAAGGCGGCCCACGAGGCGGCCCTACGCACCTCCATGCGCAGTCTCGGCCGCGACCACCCCGACGACCTCGGCTCCGGCATGCGTACGACTCTGGCCACCGCGGCTGCGGTGGGTGGCGAGACAGTGGTCCTCCCTCTCGTCGCCCGCAACCGTGTCATCGGCATGCTCACGCTCGGCAAGCCGTCCGACGACCACTTCCGTCAAGAGATCCTCGAACTCGCCGAGGACCTGTCCCGCCGCGCCGCGCTCGCACTCGACAACGCCCGCCTCTACTCGGAGCGCATGGCGATCAGCCAGTCCCTCCAGCGCAGCCTGCTGCCCCCGGGCCTGCCCGACGTCCCCAATGTCGAGATCGAGGTCATCTACCGGGCGGCGGGCGAGGGCAACGAGGTCGGTGGCGACTTCTACGACGTCTTCCCGATCCGCGACGGCGCCTACGGTTTCGCCATCGGCGACGTCTGCGGTACGGGCCCGGAGGCCGCTGCCGTCACAGGACTGGCGCGCCACGCCCTGCGTCTGCTTGCCCGCGAGGGCTTCGGCGGTCCCGCCGTCCTGGAGCGCCTCAACGCCGCGATCCTCGACGAGGGCTCACGCAGCCGTTTCCTCACCCTGCTCTACGGGGAGTTGTGGCCGCAGGAGGACGGCAGCGCCCTGTTGAAAGTGGTGTGCGCCGGGCATCCCCTCCCCCTGCGGCTGCGCCAGGACGGCACGGTCGAGGCCGCGGCCGAACCGCAGCCGCTGCTGGGCGTCATCGAGGACCTCGAACTGTACGAACAGACCGTCACCCTCGACCCGGGCGACGTCCTGCTGTGCGTGACGGACGGCGTCACGGAACGCCGCGAGGGCACCCGCATGCTCGGCGACGACGGTCTGGCCGATGTGCTCACAGGATGTACGGGCCTGACGGCCGGGGCGGTGGCGGGCCGTGTCCTGCGGGCCGTGGAACGCTTCGCCGCCGATCCCGCCTCCGACGACATGGCCATCCTGGCCATGCGTGTCCCTGAACCGCCCGCCGTCTGACTGCGCTTCATCGGTGGGTCGCCTCTGACAGACTCCGGATCATGACCTCAGAGACAATCACCGCGGATACCGCAGGCACGTGGCAGCTCGGCGACCTGACCGTCAACCGTCTCGGTTTCGGGGCAATGCGCCTGACCGGCAGCGCCGCCTTCGACCTCGGTACGCCGAGCAACCGTGAGCAGTCGATCGGGGTGCTCCGGCGCGCGATGGAGCTCGGTGTGAACCACATCGACACCGCAGCGTTCTATTTCTCGTCGCTGCGCTCAGCCAACGAGCTGATCAACCGGGCACTTGCGCCGTATCCCAAGGACCTGGTCATCACCACCAAGGTCGGCCCGGTCCGGGACCCGTCGGGCGCATGGCAGCCCCACGCCCGGCCGGAGGAGTTGCGCGGTCAGGTGGAGGAGAACCTGCGCCAGCTGGGCCGCGACCACCTCGATGTGGTCAACCTCCGTCTCATGGGCCAGGATTCGGTCGCCGAGCACTTCGGCGCCCTGGCCGAGCTCCGCGAGGCCGGCCTCATCCGCCACCTCGGTATCTCCAACATCAACAGCGAACACCTCGCCGAGGCACAGTCCGTGGCCCCGGTGGTCTGCGTGCAGAACCGCTACGGCCTCCAGTCCAGGGACACGGACTCCGACGTCATCCTGCGGCTGTGCGGAGAGCAAGGCATCGCCTTCGTGCCCTTCTTCGCCATCGCAGGCGAAGGCCGCGAGCAGGGGGCCAGTGCCGCCGACTGGAGCGGCGACGAGGTGTTGCACACCATTGCCCGCGTGCACAGCGCGACGGTCGCACAGGTCCACCTGGCCTGGACCCTGCAACAGGGCCCGCACGTACTTGCCATACCTGGGACGGGCAATCCCGACCATCTCGTGGAGAACGTGGCCGCGGCAGCACTGCGTCTTTCAGCAGACGAACTGGCTCGCCTCGATTCGTTCCATGGGTAAAGCGAAAGGCCCCCACCGATGGTGGGGGCCTTTCGCTTCGACTGAGCCCCAATACGGAATCGAACCGTAGACCTTCTCCTTACCATGGAGACGCTCTACCGACTGAGCTATTGGGGCCTGCTGCCCTGCGGCAACGAGATAGAGCATACCCCGAACTCCGGGAAATACATAACCACGCGCGGCAACGTCCGAAACACCAACCAGCCACGTGGAGCAGCGGGCACTACCGGGACGCCACGACGGCCGGTCCCGTGAACGCAGAAAAGCCCCGCACCAGAGGTGCGGGGCTTTCCCGGAATAATTGTTCGGCGGCGTCCTACTCTCCCACAGGGTCCCCCCTGCA
>NZ_JBHVEE010000043.1:0-68915 GCF_042802415.1 Streptomyces sp. NPDC057486
CGAGGTAGTCGCGGTACCGGGCCCCGTGCGTACGCGGCTGGGTCAGGAAGCGCTACCGCGCGGGAAGGACACCTCCACGCGCCGGTTCTTCTTCCGGCCCTCTTCCGTGCTGTTGTCGGCGATCGGGTACTGCTCGCCGTAACCGCGGATCTCGAAGGTGATCGACGATCCGAGCGACTCGACCAGCACCCCGTGCACCGCGTCGGCACGCTGCTTGGACAGCACGTCGCCGTGTGCGGCAGACCCGAGATTGTCGGTGAAGCCGAAGACGCGCACCTTGGTGGCGTTCTGCTTCTTGATCTCGGCTGCGACGGCTGCGATGCGGGACTTGGCTGCGGCGCTCAGCTTCGCACTGTCCTTGCCGAAGAGGACTTCCGCCTGGAGCGCGAACTTGATGCTGGCGTTGCTGTCCTCGCGGCGCTCCTCGCCGCCCTGGTCCTCGACGACCTGGATGATGTCGAGGACCTTCGCCGGGGCGAGTGTGGCCCCCTCGGCCATCTTGAGGTCGGGGTCGTTGCCGTCCACCTTGACGGGTGGCACCGACGACGCCTCGGTGCCGGGCGGCACGCTGGGACCGTCGTCGGCAACGGCCTGCGAGGCCCCCAGCATGGTGACGCTGGCCATCAGCAGTGTGGCCGCGATGACCTGTCCCGCGAGACGCGGCGGCCTGCGGTGCATACGGGTATGGGTCATGTCGGCCGTCACTCGGAGATCTTCAGCGAGGTGGTGGCAAAGGTCGGGAGCATGAAGTCGACCTCGGTCGTGCTGCTGGGCGGCGCGGGGAACTGCATGAAAACGGAGGTTGACTTACCCGGCTGAAGCGGCAGGATGCCTGTCGTGCACAGGCAGCGGTTATCGGTGTCCCGAAGAACGTAGTAGCGCTTCTTCCCGACCTTGTCGATCAGTGCAGCACCAGCGACCGAGTTGGGGTTCTGCGGAGCAACTCCTGCCTCCGTACCGGCCCAGCCCGAGGTGGGCTGGTTCCTGTCGCTCCCGTTCTTGATCTCACCTTGCACTGTGACAAATCCACCTGAGTCGCGCTTCACCTGATTGATGACGAGCGTGACTCCGTCCTGCCCCCTGGCCTCGGCGAGCTTCACATTCGGGTCCACTTTCTCCCCGGCGGCAGTGTCCTCCTGCTTCGCCCCCTTGTCCCCGTCGGAGGACTTGGAAGGCGAGGAGGACGACTCAGAACCCGTGTCCTTCGTCTTTCCACCGCCGTCGTCAGCACCGCACCCGGTGACGGCCAGGGCCAATGCCGCTGTCAGTGAGACAGCTGCCACAACCCTTCGGGACTTGGTGGTGCGCCGAATGCTCATGGGTTCTGATTCCTTTAGTCGTCGTTCGCTGTCAGTCGTCGATCAGGTGCACGTCGTAGAGAATCTTGCTCACCTGGGACCAGGGCGGTGGGCTGCCAGGTGCAATTTCGACGACCCCGCCGCCATCGCACTTGAAGATGTACAAGTCCTGGACTCCGTCATCATTGAAGTCCAATGCCTTCCAAGTGCAGCGGAACTCGATCTCGGCAGTCGCCTCGGCCGTCGCGACCTTCTTCTTCGACCCGGGAAGCACAGACGAGTCCACCGCCTTGCGTCCCTGGACCTCGACCTTGATCCGGTCTCGGTAGCCACCAGGAATCGGCCAGCAGCGCTTGAGATCCGCCTCGTTGGCTGCGGCATAGCCCTGAGCGGCAGTGCACCCGCCAACGGGGTGCGCGCGGAGGTACAGGTCCAGCGTGTTCCCTGGAAGTGACGCGAGGAACGGCGCCTCGAACTCCTCACGAGCCTGCTGGGCGGCGGCGAGTGCGGCGGCGTCCGCCGCACCCTGGGCCCCATTGCGCAAGGCTGCAGCCTTACCGACAGCGAAGAACGCCAACGCGAGAAAGAGCAGGCCCGCCACCATCACTACATAGATGGGGAAGGCCTGCCCTGAATCGCGGCGTCGACGGACAA
The DNA here is from genome assembly GCF_042802415.1 of Streptomyces sp. NPDC057486. Classification (NCBI taxonomy): domain Bacteria; kingdom Bacillati; phylum Actinomycetota; class Actinomycetes; order Kitasatosporales; family Streptomycetaceae; genus Streptomyces; species Streptomyces sp. NPDC057486. The sequence goes on from NZ_JBHVEE010000043.1 coordinate 1,953, forward strand.
TCATCAGCCCGCGGTGATGGAGTTCACCAGGCCGGAGATCCGAGCCGAGATCGCACCACCGATACCCGTAGCCACGATCGCACCGATGATCGCCACGACCACGAGGATGATGCCCAGGTACTCGAAGGCCGTCTGGCCGCGGTCCTTGGCCTCGTAACGCTTCTGGATCTTGCTGACGGCAGTGTTGGCCCAGCCGTTGACGCGGACGGCGGTCTTCAGGGTGATGTTCGACATGGTGTTCCCCTCCGGGTTCGGCCGACCGGTAGCCGGCCGACTCGCACGTTTCTGTGGTGCCACCCGCGGTACCGGCTTCCTCCTGGCCGGTCCCGCTGGCGACATGAGAAACATACGGCGGCACGCCCTGTCCACCAGAGGGTCCCAGGGCCCATTCCCGGGCCCAAAAGGGGAGTTGGGTCCCGAGGCCCGCACTTCTGTCCGGTGTCCTGCCCTTCACCTCAGCCACGACCACCAGTCCCCCGCGCGCCGGGCCCACCCGTCGGGGCCGTGCCGAGCCAGCGGGCGATCGCCTCGCTGCGGCTGCCACTGTGGAGCTTGGTGAAGATGCGGTTGATGTGGTTCTTGACCGTCTTCTCGCTGATGAAGCAGGTGGCGGCGATCTGCTGATTGCTCATGCCGGACGCGATCAGCTCCATGACCTCCACCTCCCGCGAACTCAGCCCGTACTGCTGCCTGTTGGGTACCGCTCCCGGCGTCCCTCTCAGTGAAGACTGTGCCACAACCGATTGCAGATGCGAAAGACCCTGAGCGGTTCGGCCCGGTTGCGGCGCAGGTGGGACCATTTCGGGCCCCGAACCATGTGCATGCGCACCGTCCTGCTGCGCCACGCCCGCCGGGGGTCCGTCGTATCCGGGCCTCGGGTAGGGGACGCCCGTGGTCAGCGCCGTCCCCAGCCCCTCCGGAAGAGGTTGCCCCTGTGGTGCCGTTCCCTGCCGCATATGGGCCAGGAGCGCGTTCGCCGCGGTCACGGTGAAGTGGGCGCGGCCGCTCTTGGTGTCCCGGACCGCCTGCACCAGTTGGTCCGCCGTGAACTCGCCGTGCACCAGATAGCCACCGGCGCCCAGCCGCAGCGCCTCGTGGACGATCTCGCTCTCGCGGCTGTAGGTCAGCATCATGACGGGGGCGACCCGCACGAGGTGCGGCAGCGCGGAGATGCCGTCGACGCCCGGCATGCGGACGTCGAGCAGGACGACGTCCGGGCGGTGCTGCACGGCCATGTCGTAGGCCTGGCGGCCGTCCACGGCCTCCGCCACGACTTCGATGTCCTCACGGCCGGAGAGCAGCACGCCCAGGCCGGCCCGGACCACGGGGTTGTCGTCGGCGACGACGACCCGCAGGGGGCTGGGGAGAGCCAGGGGCGGGGCTGCGGGGAAGGGAGGTGTGACCTCGGATGCCGCGGGCTGCTGGGGGACGGGGAACCCGGAGGAGCTGAGCTCCGAGTTGAGCGGGGTGAGGTGCGAGGACGTGTGCTGGGAGGTGTGGTTCTGTGCCGCCCAGTTCTGGCCCGACGCGCGGGAGACATCGTCCGGCATTCTGCGACCTCCTCTCAGGATCTATGGGGGGTGAGGGTGGGGTGGAGCGGGTCAGTTCACTTGCTGTGTTTCCGGACCGGCAGCGAGAGCGGCCACCGGGAGTTCCAGGCGTACTTCGGTGCCCTTGGCCGCCTTGCCCTTGCCGATGCGGATGCGGGCGCCGATGGACGCGGCGCGTTCGACCATGCCGACGAGACCGAAGTGGCCGGCGCGCCTGAGGTCGTCGAGCGTCGTGCCCGGGGGCAGGCCGCGCCCGTCGTCGTACACGCTGATGCGCAGGACATCGCCCTTCACACCTGCGAGCACGACGAGATAGGTGGGGTGGGCATGGCGATGGGCGTTCTCCATCGCTTCGGAGGCGACCGTGAGCAGCTGGCGGGCGACCACATGCGGCACGGACGGGACCGGGTCCTCGTTGAGCATCCGGAAGATGGCCGTGAGTCCGTGGCGGCGGGTGAAGTCGTCCGCGCGGGCGCGGAGCTCGCCGACCACGTCCACTCCCCCGTCGAGTCCGGACTCACGGCGCAGGTCGGAGAGGAGTTCCCGCGATTCCGCCGCTGCCCGGCGGGCGGAGCGTGCGACCAGTTCTGCCTGGTGCTTGACGGTGAGCGGATCCATCCGGTCGGAGGAGCTGGCCAGACCGTCGGCTGCCAGCGCCAGACCGTGCAGGGTCTTGGCCACCGAGTCGTGCATCTCCCGGGCGAGCCGGGTGCGCTCGCCCTCCACTGCCTCGTTCACCGCGAGCCGTGCCCGGGTCTCGGTGAGCGCCTGGCTGGCGGCGCCGAAGCGCAGGAGCAGATTGCGCAGAGTGACCCCGACGGCGCCCGCGATCACACAGAAGCCCGGAAGGAGAAACGCCGTAGCGTCGGCGGGCTCCAGTTTCGGATCGGTGCCGTACACGCCGAAGACGATCAGCGTTTGGAGCGCCGCGAAGACCGCCGCGCCCCGCCAGCCATAGACGAGTCCGGCCAGCAGCGGGGTGCAGACGGTGACGTACGCGAGGGTGGACTCGGGCGTGGCGGTGATCAGCAGCAGGGCACCGAACACTGCGTCTATACCGAGCAGCCAGGGGTGGCGGAGCAGGACGGGGCCGAAGCGCTCCCAGTCGCGGAAGAGGACGTACGAGCCCATGAAGGTGACGAGGATCGCCGAGCCGATCAGCCAGGTGGCCGGTCCCGGTGCGGTGTGCGCGATTGCGAACGGGGTTGCCATACCGATCATGGCCAGCCGGAATCCGAAGACCTGCCGGCACATCGCCTGGAGCGCGTTGAGCTGGATCGCGAACGCCGGGCGAGGCCCGGGGTCGGCGATCGCCTGGCGTACGTCCGACGCCAGTCCTGTCTGCGCGCTGCCGAGTGGGAACGACATGTGCCTGTCACCTCCTCCGTGGATCGTGGTCATCGACTCCGCCGTCCATGTCATCCGCCCGTGAGGAAGCTGAAGTCGACGTTGGCTCCGTAGACGAAACCGACCGTCAGCAGCACGAGCGTCCCGGGGAGCAGGAACGTGGTGACCGCGAAGGTCGCCTTGGGTACGGCCCTGGCCGCCTTCCTGCGGGCATTCTGGGCGTCCGTGCGCCGCATGTCGTTGGCGATCTGGATCAGCGTCTCGACGATCGGCGCACCGAGCTCCTCACCCTGCTGGAGCGTGGTCACGAACATCGCGACCTGTTCCGAGTCGTTGCGCTTGCGCAGCTGCTCGAACGCCTCGCGGCGGCTCACACCCATGTCCATCTGGCGCAGGGTGATGCGGAGTTCGTCGGCCCAGGGACCCTCGTACTTCTCTGCGACACGACCGAGCGCCTGGCGGAAACCGAGGCCGGCAGAGACGACGACGGCGAGGACGTCGAGGAAGTCGGGGAGCGTCCGGTCGATGTGGTCCCTGCGGATGCGAACCGCCGCCAGGATGCCGACCTCGGACCAGAACAGGCCGAAGGCGATCAGCACAATGGCGAGAAAGAGCTGACCGCGCATCAGCATCGTGAGCGCACCGAACGCGCCGAGGGCGCCGTAGACGAAGCGGCGGGCGGCGTAGCGGTCGATGGTCAGACCGCCCGGGTTGCCCGCCATGTCGATCTGGCGGCGCTTCTTGTTGACCGCCTTGGGGCCCATCATCCGCAGCACCATGGGGGCCCAGCGCATGCCCATGCGGTCGATGCCGGAACCCACCGCGTTGGTGCGGGTGGCACCTACCTCCAGGGCAATCGCGAGGTCTCCGGGGAGTTTGGCGTCGGCCCGGTACATGCGGATACCGGCAATGGCTCCGAACACCGCGAGCCCTACGACGCCTGCGAGGAGCAGGTCCATGTTCCCTCCGCCCATCAGACGTCGATCCGGGACAGGCGGCGGATCACGATGAATCCGATCGCGTACAGGGCGATGGAGATGACCACTGCGACCTGGCCGATGAAGGCTCCGGTCATGCGGTCGAGTGCACCGGGCATCACCGCATTCATCAGGAGCATGGCGCCGAGTCCGAAGATGGGGACGGCGTAGGCGGTGACCGTGACCTGGGAGAGCTGGGTCTTGACCTCGCGCCGGGTCTCCTTGCGCTCCTCCAGCGTCTCGGTGAGGTTGCGCAGGGAGCTGACGACCGTACCGCCGGCCCGGTTGGACAGCACAAGGGTCGTCACGAGGACGACGAGTTCGCGCGACGGCAGCCGGTCGGTCAGTTCGCTCAGCGCGTCGTCGAGGGATTCACCGACGGCGAGGCGGCGGGCGACCCGGGCCAGCTCCTCGCCCGCCGGGTCCTCCATCTCGTCCGCCGCCATGCTGATGGACGTGCGGAGCGCGAGCCCTGCCTGGGTGGCGTTGGCGAGGATGCGGGCGAGTTCGGGGAGCTGGTTGATGAAGCGTTCGGTGCGCTTGGTCCGCTGCCAGTTCAGGAAGGCGTTGGTGCCCCAGAGGCCGACGAGTGCCGCGACCGGACCGAAGAAGCTGGCGAGGATCGACGAGGCGATCATCCACAGTGCGGCCATCGCGGCGAGCGCGTAGACGAAGAATTCGCCCGGCGTGATCTCGAGTCCGGTGGCCGCCAGTTTCAGTTCGAGCTTGCGGCCCAGTCCGGTCTTGCGCAGCCTGCGGTCGACGCCCCGGAAGCGGCGGTGGCGCCCTGCCTCGGGGATCTGACCGGTGTGCGACAGCCGGTCGACCAGCGCTTCCTGGTCGGCCTTCCCGCCGGAGTAGGCGTGCAGACCCATGACGCCCGTCACGCCGCAGAGCAGCGTGACACCGATCGTGAGAAGAGGAAGATTTGTCATGGCACAGGTACCTAGTTGGCCTCTCGGGTGGCGAGCTGTTCGGCGGACGCGGCGACTCCGAAGGCCTGCGGGATGGGCTGGCTGGCCATGTAGAGACGGTCGGCGATCTTGCGTGGGATCGGGAGGTACTGGAACTCGCCGTAGATCCGCCCGTCGGCGGCCATAGGCTGGGCGTTGAACCGGGCGACGGTCACGATGCGGTAGGGGTCGCGACCGTGCGAGTCGAGGACGGCGATCTCGGTGACCTTGCGGGAGCCGTCGGCGTGCCGGGTGAGCTGGACGATGACATCGACGGCGCTGTTGATCTGGTCGTGCAGGGCCTCGAACGGGATCTTGATCTCGGACATCGACGCCAGGGTCTGCAGACGCATGAGCGCGTCCTCGGCGTTGTTGGCGTGGACGGTGGCGAGCGAGCCGTCGTGACCGGTCGACATCGCCTGGAGCATGTCGAGCGATTCGCCGCCACGGACCTCACCGACGACGATCCGGTCGGGGCGCATACGCAGGGAGTTGCGGACCAGGTCACGGATGGTGATCTGGCCCTTGCCCTCGACGTTCGCCGGGCGGGACTCCAGGCGGATCACGTGGCTCTGCTGGAGCTGGAGCTCGGCGGAGTCCTCGATGGTGACGATGCGCTCCCTGTCCGGGATGAGCCCGGAGAGAGCGTTGAGCAGCGTCGTCTTTCCCGTGCCGGTGGCCCCGGAGACGATGACGTTGAGCTTGGCCTGGACGAGCCCGGAGAGCAGGATCAGCATCTGCTCGTCGAGCGAACCGATGTTGATCATCTCCTGGAGCGTGAAGGCCCGCGGGAAGCGTCGGATGGTGAGCGTCGCACCGGACAGCGAGAGCGGCGGGATGATCACATTGACACGCTCGCCGCTGGGCAGGCGTGCGTCGACCATCGGATTCGACTCGTCCACCCGGCGGTTGACGGTCGACACGATGCGCTCGATGGTCTGCATCAGCTGCTCGTGCGAACCGAAGCGCATCGGGAGCTGCTCGACCTTGCCGCTGCGCTCGACGAAGATCTGGTCCGGTCCGTTCACCATGATCTCGGTGATGGACGCGTCCTCGAGGAGCGGTTCCAGGATGCCGAGGCCGAGAGCCTCGTCGACGACCCGGCGGATCAGTTGCGTGCGTTCGACGGTCGAGAGGACCGGTCCCTCACGGCTGATGATGTGGCTGAGGACGCGCTCCAGCCGAGCCCGCCGGTCGGCCGCGGCGAGCGAGGACATCTCCGCCAGGTCGATCTCTTCGAGCAGCTTGGCGCGGTAGGTGGCGACCATATGGCCGTCCTCCCTCGCCCCGCTGTGCTTCTCGGGGGCGGTGACGCGTGCCCGCAGACTCATGTCCGTAACTCCTCGTTCTGGCTTACCGGTGGGGCCTCAGCCGTACGTGCGGCGCGCTGGGGGGGGGTCAGGTGCGGGGCATCGTGGAGCTCCGTTCGGCCCAGCCCCAGATGTCGACGCCGGGAATAATGCGCGGCACCTTGACGCGGACGGTGCAGGTGACCTCGTCGAAGGAGGGCTTCGCCCAGAAGTGGGCCCTGTTCGCGGTCCAGTCGCTCATCGCGTCCCTGCCCGCCCCCGCGCAGTCGGACCCGCTGGCGGACATGCTGGACAGGCGGGCTCCCGCACGGGCGCCGGTGCCCGCCTGGTTGGCGGCGTACGCGGCAAGGCCCATCTGGATCGCGAGGAGGCCGACCAGGAGCAGCAGCGGGATGAAGCCCATGTACTCGATGGCGACCTGACCGCGGTCGCGGCGGCGGGTGGTGCGTGCGGGTGTGTGCGTGCGTGTGTTCATCGCTCAGCCCTCCAGCGGTGCGGCGGCGTTGCCGGTGACGTGGAAGGGCCAGTTCAGGACACCGGGCACCAGGACCGGCACCTTGAGCTTGACCTCGGCCCTGTACATGTCAGACGAGGAGCGGCACGTCGTCCTGGACTTCTCCCGCCATGCCTTCGGAAGGTGCTCGGTGGCGACCTGCCTGCATGCCTGTGCGCGCAGACCGCCGGAGATGGCGCCCTTGTGGGCGGCCTCGTCCGCCGAGTTCCCCGCCAGGGAGAACGTGTAGCCGATCAGCGCGCACTGCCACAGCGCGATCATCAGCAGGATGATCAGCGGTGTGACGCCCAGGAACTCGATGGCGGTCTGCCCGCGGTCACGGTCCCGCCCCGTGGCGCGGCAGCCGTCGTGCTCACGGTCGGCCGTGCGGTAACGCCGTCCCCGTATTCCCTGTGTTTCCCGTATCTCCGGGCCGTTCATCTCGGTGGTCACCATGGCTCAACGTGCCTCCTCGGTCGTCGCACGGCCCCCGGTGTCGCCGTCGCGCCGTCTGCGCGGGCGTCCGATCGAGCCTCGGTCGTTCTTGAACTTGCCGCGCTTGTCCGCGTTTTCGGGGACCTTCACGATCCCCAGTTCTCCGGCCAGGCCCCACAGCGCCTGCTTCACCGTGCTCTTGGCATCGAGTTCATGCATCCGCCCCGCGTCGACGGCGCCCTGGAGCTCCTTGAAGTTCGCGGGGACGGCCGTGTTCGCCATCCGGGTCCCGGTGATCTTCTCGATCAGCGGGGGCTGGATCTCGGTGTTGCGGATGAACCGGTTGACGAGGGTCAGTGTCTCCTCCGCCTTGCGGATCTGCAGCCGGTCCCACATCCGCACGGTGCGCTTCGCGCCGCGCACCGCGATCACGTCTGGAGTGGTGACCAGCAGCGCCACGTCCGCCATTTCGATGGCCGCCGCGTTCGCGCCCTGGAGCTGGCTGCCGCAGTCGATGACCACGACCTCGTACCGCGACCGCAGGGCGCTGACGATCTGGCGGGCCGACCGGTCGCTGACCTCCTCCCCGCGTTCGCCCTCGCCGGGCGCCAGCAGCAGGGCGAGGCCGGAGCTGTGGCTGAACACGGCGTCGGACAGGACGCGGGGCGAGATGTCGGTGATCGCCGCCAGGTCGACGATGGAGCGCCGGAACTGCACATCGAGGTACGAGGCGATGTCGCCGGCCTGGAGGTCCATGTCGACGAGAGCGACCGTACGGCCCGACGCCTGGGAGGCCAGGGCGAGCTGGACCGCTGTGACGGTGGCGCCCACCCCGCCCTTGGCGCCGCTGACCGTGACGACCGTGCCGCCGGGGCCGGTGAAGACATCGCCTCCGGTGCCCAGATGGCGACGTACTCCGACCGACCACTGGGCGGCGGACTGGACCCGGTTGACCAGCTCCTCGTAACTCAGCGGGAGAGTGACCAGGCCGCGGGCGCCGGACTCCATTGCCGCGGCGAACAGGCCGGGGCTGGCGTCGGCGGTGATCAGCACGACCCCGATGGCGGGGAAGCGCAGCGAGACCTCCCGGATCAGTTCCAGAGCCGGCACCGGGCCGATCCGCTCATGGACCAGCACGACCTCGGGCAGTTCGTCGAGGGACTCGCCCGCGAGCCGGGCGAGGGTGTCGATCAGTTGCGTCGAGTCGCCGACGGGAGCCCCTGGCTCGGCGTCGGGGAGCTGGCTGAGCAGGGTGGTGACGGATCTGGCCGCGTCGGGGTCGCCGACCGCCGGGAGGATCCTCGTGGTCATTCGATCCTCACTTGTCCTTGTCGAGCGTGTAGGTGCGGTCGCCCGGGCGGATGGTGCTGTCGCTGCCGGAGGCGAGGAGCGCAAGGCGTACGTGCTCCGCGAAGGACTCGGCGTAGGCGACGCGCTGGGTGTCGAGCGTGTTGAGCGCGAAGGTGATCGGGACGGCCTCGGTGCCCATGTTCGACTTGGCGTCCCGGCCCGGCTCCAGGGCGGTCAGCTTGCCGACGTCCAGGACCTTGGCGTTGGAGACGATGACCTTCGACTGGGACGCCGCGCCGTCCCGTTCCCCGGCGAAGGTGGCATAGATGTTGACCGTCGCACCGGCGGTGATCTTGCCCGCGACACCGGTCGCGGCGTCGATCATGATGGCGATCTCCTGCTCACCGGGCTGCAGTTCGGGGCGCTTCTGCATCATGTCCGACTGCAGCAGCGAGCCCTTGCGCAGCTGGGTGACGGCGATCTTGCCGTTGACCTCGGAGAGGTCGGTCACGGCGTTGGTCGAGAGCCAGCGCTTCGGCATCGTGATCTTTTTGAACTGGCCGGTGGACAGCGCCGTATAGGGGGCGACGTCGGCCTTCAACTGGTAGGCGGAGACCTCTGGTCCGACCTTCGAGTTGACGTCGCTGATCACCGAGAGCACCCCGGCGAAGGCGCCGAAGGCGCACAGGACCGACAGGAGCAGGAGTATCACGCCGCGGCGCTGGCGGGAGTTCATGGGCCGGACAACCTCGTTCGTATGGATGCGTGGGGCAGCTGACAGAAGGGTGTGCGGTGACTCGGTTTATGTCTGAATCTGCGTCTGTATCTGCGCGTAGACCTCTCTATGGGCCTTGTGCGCAGCTTGACGGGGATTGCGGATGACAGAGAGCGGGGCTCAGGAGCGGTGGTCGAGGAGCGGAGCTCAAGAGCGGTGGTCGAAGAGCGGTGGCAGAGAACGGGGCTCAGGAGCGGTGGTCGAGGAGCGGAGCTCAAGAGCGGTGGTCGAAGAGCGGTGGTCGAAGAGCGGGGCGCATGAGCGGTCATCGGGGAGCGGGAAGCATTTATATGCGACTGCGGAGGAATCCGGGGGGCGCTAGGAGCCCGGTGGTGCAGGTGCCCCCTGGCTCAGGACACCGTTGGAAGGCATTCGGTTCTCGGGAGCGTGAAGCGGTGACGTACAGAATCCGCAACGGTCCCCGATGAGCTCCATTCCGCACCAGTGGCAGATCTCCCGCCTTACCGAGGCGACGAGTTGGTACAGCACGGAGATATCCGGAAGATAAGCCGCAAATTCCACCAGCTTTCCGGTCCCCCACCAGCCGGGGGAATCGGAAGGCAGGGCGGCCTCATGAATGGCCTGGACCTTCCATGCGGGGGCCAAGGTCTGTTGCACCCACTCGGACTGCGACTGCCCCTTGGCGACCAGCAGATCCGTCGCGAATTCGGGGCCGTCCAGAGGTTTGACGGTCGGACCGACCTTGATGAGTTGCGGGTCCGGGCCCGCAAGTACAGCGAACTGGGACCCCGGGACCCAGGACTTGGCATGCGTCTTCAGGCTGACCGGAACCCGGTCCAGCTTGGTGACGGAGTTCAGCAGGGCGCCGGCGTGGATGTAGTGGGGCAGCAGCCGAGCGGCGGATGCCACCACTCCCGGACTGAAGTCGCAGATCGACAACTGACGTAGCTGACGCACCAGTACGGCGATGCCCAACGGCGGCAGATCCACCTTGAGCAGGGCGATCCGGTCACTCTCCAGGACAGATCTGACGGAGTGCATCCTGCGCTCATGGGCGATCGGCAGGTTGGCCGAGTAGATGGCGACGACATACCCGTGCTGCTCCAGCAGCACATGCATGTCGCCGATCGCCTGGTCCATGGTCTGGTCTTCCGGAGCCCGGAGTAGAGCGGCTGTCGGTGTCTGCTGGTCGGTCGGCGGCAGCACGAGATCAGCACTGGTCACTGTTATTGCGGTCGGCACGCTGGTTCCCCGTTCGGCTCCGGCCGTTGTCGTCACGACAACGGCCGCAATCGCTCCTGCTCCGTGCTTCTGCGTCAGCACTTTATCCACGTCTTACCAGCCAGAGAACACTTTTCGGAGGCCAGTACGACAAGGTGCGCGCGGTGCGGGGGCGACCCGCCCGCAACGCACCGGTGCGAAATCGGACCAAACCCAGACTCGTTAACTTCCGTACCACTGCGGAGGGTTACTGGACTCCGTTCCGATTCCCGATGTTCAGAATTCGTATCCGCACGTCAGAATGGATCTCCGGCGATCGACGGCAGGCTCCGAGTCTGGTCTCGGTCACTGTCCGACGATCTCGGCCCGCCCACCCGCGAGAGTGCTCGAACTGTGCCCGAAAAGTTCACCGGAAAGCGTCAACGGAGGCTGCCTCCGGGCGACTTCGACCGGCGGCGGTACGGACCACTGAACCTCGCGATTGCGTCGCGCCCACCACGGCCACGAAGCCCGTCACCCAAAGCCGTTGCCGCCAGAGGTCTTGACAACTCGATTGGTCTGGACCAACTTATCGCCCAGCGGTGGTCACCCTTCCTCGTCCCACCTCCGCTCCACCCCCGCAACACCCCCGTGTCCTACCCCGACACTCGCCGGCACCCCCAGGCACCACTCCAGGCATCCCCCACTCCCCCACGGAGGCAGCAAGTGGAACGTTCACCCGGCACCCGGCACAGAAGAGGTCACACCCGCCCGCTCCTCGGCGCGGGCATGGCCGTTGTCGCCGCCGGCGCGCTGACCGCCACCGGCCTCGTCGGCACCGCCCAGGCGGCCGACGTCAACGTCGCCAAGAACGCGGGCTTCGAGTCCGGACTCGCCAACTGGACCTGTTCGGGCGGCAGCGGAACCACGGTCTCCTCCCCCGTGCACGGCGGCGCCGCGGCTCTGAAGGCGACCCCGGCCGGCCAGGACAACGCCCGGTGCACACAGACCGTGGCCGTGAAACCGAACTCCACGTACGCGCTCAGCGGCTGGGTACAGGGCGGATACGCGTACATCGGCGTGACCGGCACCGGAACGACCGACGTGTCGACCTGGTCCCCCGACTCCAGCAGCTGGACCAAGCTCTCCACCGGCTTCACGACCGGCCCGAGCACCACCTCGGTGACCGTGTACCTCCACGGCTGGTACGGGCAGGCCGCCTACCTCGCCGACGACATCTCCGTCACCGGCCCCGACGGCGGCGGCGGCACCGACCCCGCGCCGACGGTCCCGGCCGCTCCCGCCGGTCTCACCGTCGGCACGACCACGTCCTCCTCCATCGCCCTGTCCTGGAACGCGGTGTCCGGTGCGACGGGCTACTCGGTCTACAGGGACGGTACGAAGGTCACCACGTCCACCGGGACCTCGGCGACGGTCACGGGGCTGGCCGCCGACACTGCGTACCAGTTCGCGGTGACCGCCACCAACGCGGCCGGTGAGTCCGTCAAGTCCTCGACGGTCAGCGGGCGCACGGCCACCTCCGGCGGCGGCGGCACCGACCCCGGCACCTCCGTCCCCAAGCACGCGGTGACCGGCTACTGGCAGAACTTCAACAACGGCGCGACCGTGCAGAAGCTCAGCGACGTGCCCGCCAACTACGACATCATCGCGGTCTCCTTCGCCGACGCCACGACCACACCCGGCGCCGTCACCTTCAACCTGGACACGGCAGGCCTGAACGGCTACACCGTCGACCGGTTCAAGGCCGACATCAAGGCCAAGCAGGCGGCCGGGAAGAACGTCATCATCTCGGTCGGCGGCGAGAAGGGATCCGTCTCCGTCAACAGCGACGCGTCCGCCACCAACTTCGCCGACTCCGTCTACGCGCTGATCCAGGAGTACGGCTTCAACGGCGTCGACATCGACCTGGAGAACGGCCTCAACTCCACCTACATGACGAAGGCGCTGCGCTCGCTCTCGCAGAAAGCCGGATCCGGTCTCGTCATCACGATGGCCCCGCAGACCATCGACATGCAGTCGACCTCGGGCGAATACTTCAAGACGGCACTCGCCGTCAAGGACATCCTGACCGTCGTCAACATGCAGTACTACAACAGCGGTTCGATGCTCGGCTGCGACGGCAAGGTCTACTCGCAGGGCTCGGTCGACTTCCTCACCGCACTCGCGTGCATCCAGCTGGAGGGCGGCCTCGCCCCGTCGCAGGTCGGCCTCGGCGTCCCCGCCTCCACGAGCGGCGCGGGCAGCGGCTACGTCTCCCCGTCCATCGTGAACGCGGCCCTGGACTGCCTCGCCTCGGGCACCAACTGCGGCACCTTCAAGCCCGCGAAGACCTACCCGGGTATCCGCGGAGCCATGACCTGGTCCACCAACTGGGACGCCAAGTCGGGCAACGCCTGGTCGAACGCGGTGGCCCCGCACGTCCACGGCCTGCCGTAACCCATCACCCCGGTGTTCCCGGCACCAGCCCTTGACCAGCAGCGCCGCCGCTCCCCCGGTGGCGCTGCTGCATGGTCGACGGCGGAGGCCGGGCGGTGGCGCAGGGGCGACGCCGCCCGACGCGCCGCACGGTGGGGTGGCGTCTCGACCGGCTGTGGGGTGGCGGCGAGCAGCATGGGCAACTCCGTTGCGGACAGGATTTTCGGGCAGGGCGGTGCGCGGCACGGCGCCCACGCGGTGCGGGGCGCCGTGCCGTACGGCGTGGTGGTGCGGTGGGGCCAGCGGATCAGCCGCGGATCGTTCAGCTCAGGACGGCGAGCGCGTCGATCTCGATCAGCAGGCCCTTGGGAAGGCCGACGTACACCGTCGTACGGGCGGCAGGGGCCTCCTTGAGGTTCTGCTCGCCGAAGTAGGCGTTGTAGATCTCGTTCATCTCCGCGAAGTGGTCCACGTCCGTGAGATAGACGCGCATCATCATCACGTCGTCCCAGCTCGCGCCGCCCTCCTCCAGGATCGCCTTGACGTTGGCGAACGTCTGGAGGGTCTGCTCGCGCAGCGTCGGGCCGGCCGGGGTGGGGGCCTGGCCCTCGACGGCGGGCAGGAAGCCGACCTGGCCGGCGACCTGGAGGATGTTCCCCTTCTTCACGCCGTGCGAGAACTTGGCGGGGGGCGTGGTGTGGGTGCTGGGGGTGAGGGCGGTCTTCTCGGTCATCGCGGTTCAGGCTTTCTTGGGTTGGGTGGTGCCGGAGTACTCCCGGCTGATGGTGTCGGCGGTGCGGCGCACCAGCGGGAGCAGGGTGAGGAGTTCCTCGGCCGTGACCACCACATTGGGTGCGGAGACCGACATGGCGGCGACGACACGGCCGTCCGCGCCGCGGATCGGGGCCCCGATGCAGTTGATGGACTCCTCGTGGCCGCCGAGGTCGGTGGCCCAGCCCTGTTCGCGGACGACGGCGAGTTCCTTGAGGAAGGCACCGGCGTTCGGGACCGAACGGGACGTGTACATGGGGTAGTCGAGCTTCTCGGCGATCGCCCGCCGTTCGGACTCGGACAGATCCGCGAGCAGCAGCTTGGCGACGGCGGCGACGGTGATCGCGACGGGCTTGCCGATCCGCGAGTACATCCGGACCGGGTAGCGGCTCTCGACCTTGTCGATGTAGAGGACTTCCTCCTCCTCGTACACCGCGAGATGGACGGTGTGCCCGCACTGCGCGTTGAGCTCGACGAGGTGGGGGTGGGCGATCTCGCGTACGTCGAGGTTCTCGACGGCCTCCTGCGCGAGGGCGAAGAGGCGGGCTCCGAGGCGGTAGCGCTGGTCCTGCTGGCGGTAGACGAAACCGTGTTCGTGCAGCGTACGGAGCAGGCGGAGCGCGGTGGACTTGTGGACGCCCAGGCGGTCGGCGACCTGGCCGAGGTCGGCGGGACCCTCGGCGAGGAGCGGAAGGATGCTCAGTGCGCGGTCGACGGTCTGGCTCATGTCGGGTGGACCTCCTGCGGGGCCGGGCTCCGGTCGATGCCGGCGCGGTCGGCTGCCGTCCAGCCGGGACCGAGACGAAGTCTCCCCCAGGCGGCGTCGTCGAGAGCGACGAGTTCGTCGGCGTGGGCACGGGCCGGCGGGTCGGTGAGGTCGCCGGGGACGGTGAGGACCGCGGCGGCCATGAGGTGGCCGTGGCGGACGCTGTCGCGGACGGAGAGCTCGCGGAGGGTGGCGGAGAGGAAACCGGCGGCGAAGGCGTCGCCCGCGCCGACGGCGGCGACGACGTCCACGCGGAGCGCGGGGACGGTGGTGACGGTGTCGGAGGTCGCAGGCGCAGCCCCCGGGCCGCCGGTCCGGCGTTCGGGGCGGCGCGCCGAGAAGACCGTCGCCCCCTCCGACCCCCGCTTGACCACGAGCACCGCCGGCTCCGGCAGCGCCGCACGGATGGCGTCGGCGCCCCGCAGCCCCCAGGCCTCCTCCGCCTCGTCCTCACCGACGAAGACGAGATCGGCGCGGCGCGCGAGGTCGAGCAGCACGCCCGGTCCCTCGTCGCCGGCGCGCCACAGGTGCGGGCGGTGGTTCACGTCGAAGGAGATCAACGGGCGGTCGGGGCGGGGCTCGGTGAGGGAGCGGAGCAGCGACAGGCAGTCCGCGGAGAGGGCCGCCGTGATGCCGGTCAGGTGCAGGATGCGCGCGTCGAGCAGGTCCTCGTACGGAACGTTCGCCGGGGACATCGCGGAGGCCGCCGACCCTGCCCGGTAGTACGCGACCTCATGGGTACCCGTCGCCCGGTCCGCCGCCGTACGGAAGTAGATGCCGGTGGGGCGGCCGGGGTCGCGCCGGACTGCCGACGTGTCGACCCCGTAGGCCGCGATCGCGTCGACGAGGTGGTCGCCGAACCCGTCCGCACCGACCCGGCCGACCCACTTCGCGCGGTGCCCCGCCGCCGCGAGAGCGCAGGCGACGTTGGACTCGGCGCCTCCGATCGCACGGCCGAAGGACGGGACGTCGGCGAGGCGGCCGGGCTGCGAGGGCAGGAACGTCACCATGGACTCACCGAGGCAGACGACATCGGCGGTGGCGGCTGCACGTCCCACGGCTACGGGTCCGGACACTCTGGGCTCCTCGCTGGTCAGTGCTCCGCACCGGCTCTCACGATTGACCCGGCGTCGGCTCGGATGTTAGACAGCGTCAAGCGATATGCGCAACGGGTGTTGCACATGGTGCAACGAACAGATTTCGAGGAGGGTCCATGGCCGCCGCCGACGAGGACGTCGCGACAGCTCCCCACACGCTTGGCGAACTCGCCGCCGAGCGCATCGACCACCGCTTCAAGGCGCTCCCGCCCGACGCCGACGGACTCACCGTCGCCGCCCTCGCGGCCGAGCGCCGCAACCTCTTCACCGGCGGCTTCACGACGCCCGTCCTCGCCCTTTCCGCCGAGTCCGTCGCGCACAACCTGGCGCTGCTGGAGACGTACGCCGAACGTCACGGGCTCGCGTTCGCGCCGCACGGCAAGACGTCCATGGCGCCGCAGCTCTTCGCCCGGCAGCTGGAGCACGGCGCGTGGGGCATCACCGCCGCCGTTCCGCACCAGGTCCGGGTGTACCGCGCGTACGGGATCGAACGGATCTTCCTCGCCAACGAGCTCGTCGACGCGGTCGCACTGCGCTGGCTCGCCGGCGAGCTGGACTCCGACCCCGACTTCCACTTCATCTGTTACGTCGACTCGGTGCGCGGCGTCGAGCTGATGGACGAAGCGCTGAGCGCCGCGGGTGCGGTGCGTCCGGTGGACGTGGTCGTGGAACTCGGCGCCGGTGAGGGGGCCCGCACGGGTGCCCGTACCGAGGCCGACTGCGCGGCGGTCGCCGACGCGGTGGCCGCGGCGGGGACGCTGCGTCTGGTCGGGGTCGCCGGTTACGAGGGCGAGGTGCCGGACGCGTCCGCGGAGCGGGTACGGGACTGGCTGAGCCGGCTCGTCCGGGTGGCCGCCGACTTCGACAAGGCGGACCGGTTCGCCGCACTGGCCGACGACGACCGGATCGTGATCAGCGCGGGTGGCAGCGCCTGGTTCGACGCGGTCGCGGACGTCTTCGCGGAGATTCCGGACCTCACGCACCCGGTCTGCAAGCTGCTGCGCTCGGGGGCGTACGTCTCGCACGACGACGGGCACTATCGACACCTCACCCCGTTCAATCGGGTCCCGGAGGAGGGCGCCCTGCAGCCCGCGTTCCGCCTCTGGGCGCAGGTCGTCTCGCGGCCGTCCGACGAGCAGGCGTTCGTGAACGCGGGGAAGCGGGACGCGGCGTACGACCTCGATCTTCCGCAGGCGCAGGTCGTGCGGTCCGGGCGGGACGGTTCGGTGCGGGCTGCCACCGGCATCACCGTCACCGGGCTGTCCGACCAGCACGGGTGGTTGCGCACCGAGGCCGGGGCGGAGCTGGAGGTCGGGGACTGGGTCGGCATGGGGCTGTCGCACCCGTGCACGTCGTTCGACAAGTGGCAGCTGATTCCGCTCGTCGAGGCGGACGGCACGGTCACGGACTACATCCGCACCTTCTTCTGATCCCTGCGGGCGTCGCCCTCAACCGCCGGACGTCGCGCTCTCCCACCCCGCCGGGCCACCCCGATCCCCCGCTCTCCTCAAGCCCCTCCGCCGAGTCCGCTCATACCCCTCCGGCGCTCGAGGAGCGGGGGTGCGGGGGCAGCGCTCCCGGTTACGGGCCCGCGCCGGCCCGTCCGGCGCTCGAGGACCAGGAGGCCGGGGGGCGCCCCGGGTTGCGGAGAGGGGCGGGGAGGGGAAAGAACACCGGCACCGAAAGGCCTGCACACCATGGATCTCGTCATCCGCGACGCCACCGTCATCGACGGCACCGGCGCCCCCTCCTACCGCGCCGACATCGGCATCACCGGCGGCCGGATCGCCGAGATCCGCAAGGAGGGCGAGGGGCGCGGCCCCCGCCCGACCGCCCGCCGCACCCTCGACGCGGACGGCCTCGCCCTCTCCCCCGGCTTCGTCGACATGCACGCCCACAGCGACCTCGCGCTTCTCCGCGATCCGGACCACAGCGCGAAGGCCGCCCAGGGCGTCACCCTCGAAGTGCTCGGCCAGGACGGGCTGTCGTACGCCCCGGTCGACACCCGCACCCTCGCCGAAGTGCGCAAGGCGATCACCGGCTGGAACGGCGACGGCGGTGACATCGACTTCGACTGGCGCACGGTCGGCGAGTATCTGGACCGTCTCGACCGCAACTTCGGCGGCGAGGGCATCGCGGTCAACGCCGCGTACCTCATCCCGCAGGGCACCGTTCGGATGTACGCCGTCGGCTGGGACGACCGCCCCGCCACCGACGCCGAGCTGGCCCGGATGAAGGAACTCGTCGCGCAGGGGATGGCGGACGGCGCGGTCGGCATGTCGTCCGGGCTGACGTACACCCCCGGCATGTATGCCGACGACGCCGAACTCACCGAGCTGTGCCGGGTGGTGGCCAGGTACGACGGCTACTACTGCCCGCACCACCGCTCGTACGGCGCGGGCGCGCTCGGTGCGTACGAGGAGATGGTCCAGCTCACCCGCAACGCCGGCTGCGCACTCCATCTCGCGCACGCCACCATGAACTTCGGCGTGAACAAGGGCAAGGCGCCGGACCTGCTGGCCCTCCTCGACGACGCTCTCGCCGCGGGCGCGGACATCTCCCTCGACACGTACCCGTACACCCCCGGCTGCACCACGCTCGTGGCCATGCTGCCCAGTTGGGCGAGCGAGGGGGGTCCGGAGGCCGTCCTGGAACGGCTCGCGGACGACGCGACGGCGGAAACCGTCCGCCACCACCTGGAGGTCCTCGGCTCGGACGGCTGCCACGGCGTGCCGATCGAGTGGGACACCATCGAGATCTCCGGCGTGAGCGCGCCCGCGCTCGCCGACCATGTCGGCCGTACGGTGGCCGAGTCCGCGCGGCTGCGGGGCGAGGCCCCCTGGGTGACCGCCCGGCGGCTGCTCCTCGACGACCGGCTCGGTTCGACGATCCTGCAGCATGTCGGCCACGAGGAGAACGTCCGGCAGATCATGCGCCACCGCGTCCACACCGGCGGCAGCGACGGCATCCTCCAGGGCGACAAGCCGCACCCGCGCGCGTACGGCACGTTCCCTCACTATCTCGGCCGGTACGTACGGGAGTTGGGCATCCTTTCGCTGGAGGAGTGCGTCGCCCATCTCACCTCCCGCCCGGCGGCCCGGCTGCGGCTGCCCGACCGGGGCCACGTCCGCGAGGGCTACCGCGCCGACCTGGTCCTCTTCGATCCGGCGACGGTGGCGGCGGGCTCGACCTTCGAGACGCCTCGCACGCTGCCGGTGGGCATCCCGCACGTCCTGATCGACGGGCGCTTCGTCATCGAGGACGGCAGGCGGACCTCGGCGCTGGCGGGACGGGCGGTCCGGTCGTCCCGGTCGGCACGCGGCTCACGGTGAACCGTTCCTAGCCAGTGTGCGTGAGTGAGTCCTGGACCCACTGTTGCGTACTGGGCGCATCCCGAACGGTGTTGGATGCGCTGGGTTCCCCCGTTCGCGTCCCGTTCGGTGACGGCCCTCCGGGGGGCCGGTCCGTTGCGGGTGGGCGGGTTCCCTCACGCCCCCGGGTGCCTGGTCCGGCCTGGACGGTCCGATGCCCCGCACGATCACTCCGGTCGTGCGGGGGCGGTGCCGTCCTTCCCCAAGCTCTCAACTCCGTTCGAGCAGGGGATACCCCATCCCGGACCGGGTGCCCGAGGGCGCGTCGCCCGATCGCGATGCCCGCGGCATCGTGACGGGACATGGTGCGATGCGCGGTGACCAGTGGCTTCTGCCAGTGCTGGGCACCCCACAAAGTGGTGTAGGCGGGGTCGACCGCGACGATCGCAAGGCCGTGTTCGGCGGCCATCGACACCAGCCGGGCCTTGAGCTTCCCGGTCGGGATGCCGGAGATGAGCTGCCGGAACCGCTTCTTGCGGCCGTGTTTCTCGCGGGTCTTCTCGGTGGTGAAGTCGAGGTCTTCGATGCCGATCGCGGCGACACCGACACGCCTGGCCCAGTTGATCAGGCGGGTCAGCGCGTGGCGGAGCTGCGCGTCGCGGTGACCGGCGGTCCCGGACAGGTCGAAGCCGAAGCGGCGCGGGTCGCCCATGGGGTTGCCGTGCGAGTCGAGCCGGTAGGCGGCGAAGTGGTCGGCGTTGGTGTCGACACCGATCATGCCCCGGGCGCGGGCGGCCTCCAGCGGGATGGTCTTCACGACGGGGCGCTGCCACGAGGCCGTGAGGTACCAGCGTCCACGCCCCGTATCGAGGTGGATGCGGTAGGCGACCGCCCGGTTCGCGGTGATGCGGTCGGCCCACTCCGCGCCCCGGTGCGCAAACGCGATCCGGGTGGTGAGGGTGTACCGGCCGTGCCCGGCGTTGGCCAGGTGCGCGAGCGGGGCAGGCAGCTTGATGGACACTTCGCCGTCCGGGGTGACGCGGATCGTCTCGTTCCCGAACCGCTTCCCCGACTCACCATCCGCCGCGATGAACCAGCGCTCCGCCTCCCACCGTTGCCGCCACTGGTCTTCGGCGAGCCCGGCCTCGGCGAGGTGGTGGCGGGTGTTCAGGAGACGTCTGCCACCCCGTACCACCCGCACCCGTCCGGCCTGCCGGTCGGCGACAACGGCCGCATGCCGCGCCTCCAGTGCAGCCAGGCGGCGGGACTTGTGGAACCACTCACTCCGGGAGCGGTAGCCACCCGCCGCCCGCTTGGTGCCCTTCTCCCCGATCGGGAGGGACAGACGCTGCCGCAGCGTCCTGATCCCGGCCTCCAGCGTCTGGATGTGCGCGGCCTGGCAACGCCGGGCCAGCGCCCACTGATCGTGCGTGGCCTTGGTGATCGCACCCGCGATCCGCGACGACGACAGCGGCGTCAGGTCCCGCTTACGCGCCGCCCACGTCTGAGCGCTGTGCTCCAGACCGTCCGCACAGCGCGCCTTGAGATCACGCGAAGCCAGACGGCCCTGATGCTCACCGACCGCACGCAGCACCTCCTCGTCCCGGGCCGTGAGGTGCTTGAAACGGTCCCGGACCGCCACCCCGCAAGGCCCAGGCACCACGAAGGACCCGGCCAACTCCCGCACACCACCCACCGCGTCACCCCCTCCCACCAGGCCGGAAACCCATCACCCAGCCCAACGAGCAACAGCCGCCAAGGTCACCCATTCGACCCCAGAACCCCCGTTCCCACCCGCGCGAACCCGCCGACCGAACTCACTCCCGCTCACCACCACTCACTTCAGTGCAGCAAACCGACAGCAGCTCACAACCCTCCTCCGCCCGCTCCTTCGCCCAGGCCAGGTCCTCCTCGGTCGGGGCGTCGTCCTGGGTCAGCCTGAGCCGCCAGTAACCACTGAACTCCACCGCCGACCTGGGCATCCCGCGCTCCTCGACCAGGTGGCGGCGCAGCGCCCGCACGGTCCCCGACTCCCCCGCGAGCCATGCGGCCCCCGCCCTCGCCTCGCCCGGCAGCTCCGCCGCGCGGACCACGTCCGTCAGTTCCTCCCCGGCGTGCACCCAGCGCACGGTCACCTCGGCGGCGAAGGAGAGCCGCTGTTCCTCCGCCGCGTCGACGACCGCCACGTACGCCACCGCGCGCATCCCGGCCGGGAGTGCTTCGAGCAGCGTGCCGATCGCGGGGAGCGCCGTCGCGTCCCCGGCCAGCAGCAGCCAGTCGGAGGCGGGCAGCGGCCGGGCGTACGCCGAGGACGGGCCGACCATGCCGAGTACGTCCCCGGGCCGCGCGGTCCGCCCCCAGCGGGTGGCCGGTCCGGTGTCGCCGTGGAGCACGAAGTCGACGGTCATCTCGTTGCGCTCACGGTCGTACGCCCGGACGGTGAAGCTCCGCATCCACGGCCGGTCGGCCTCCGGGATCGCGAGGTACGCCTCGTACCACCGCATCCCGTACGTGTCGTCGGCGTCCTGTTCCGGCAGCACGGGCGCGCCCCGCCCCTTCGGGAAACAGAGCTTCATCTGCTGGTCCGGCCGGTCCTCGATCAGGTCGGCAAGCGCATCTCCGGTAAAGGTGACGCGCGCCATCCGCGGCGTGATCCGCTCCACGCCCACAACCTGGACGTACGACACCGGAAGCGACTGACTCATCGGAGCGGACACCTTCTTTCTCCCTGATACCTTATGCCGTAAAGAATCGTCTGGGCGAAGTTACTTTATGGTGTAAGGAGTCGCAAGTGGTGGTCTATGCGGGACAGGGCGACGCCCGCCGTTCGATCGCCCTGCTGTGGCGCACGGAGAGCGCTCCGGCACCGGGTGGAACAGGGCAGGGCAGAACGGGATCGGCCCGGTCCGGGCCCAAGCCCGGACTGACCGTGGACGCGATCGTGGGCGCCGCCGTCGCCGTCGCCGACGAGGACGGCATGGCGGCCCTCTCGATGCGCGCGGTGGGAGAGCGGCTGGGCCGGACGGCCATGGCCCTGTACACGTACGTCCCCGGCAGGAGCGAGCTCCTGGACCTGATGTACGACGCGGTGCATGCCGAACTCCCGTCCGACTACCCGGACACGGAGAACTGGCGCGCTTCCCTCACGCGCTGGGCGGAGGACACCCTCGCCTTCCACCTCCGCCACCCGTGGGTGCTCCAGGTCTCCCAGGCCCGGCCGGTGCTGGGCCCGCACGAGTACACCGCTCTCAACACCCTCGTACGCCTCCTGTACGGGACCGGACTCGACGCGCATCTCCTGCGGCGGCTGATCGGCACGCTGTTCCACTTCGTTCGCGGCTCGGCGCAGACGGTCGCCGAGTCCCGGCAGGCCGCGGCGGTGACCGGACAGTCCGACGAGGAGTGGTGGTTCGCGCGCTCGGCGCTGCTCGGCGAGGTGGCCCCGGACTTCGCGGACCGCTTCCCGGACGTCGGCCGCCTGGAGACCGAGAGCGCGCCCGAGCCGCCACCGGCCGACGACACGGTGCCCTACCTGGAGCGTCAGGCACGCGAGACGTTCACCACCGGGCTCGGCGTGCTGCTGGACGGGATCGAGGCGGCGGTGCGACGCACCGGCGCGCCGTGAGACCTGTGGGGTCTCACGGCGCGCGGGGACGGGTGCGCGACGGCCGAACGGCCCGGCTACCAGCGGTACCAGCGACCTCGGCCCGCACCGCTCCCGGGCCGGACGACGAAACCGAGCAGCCACACGGCCAGCACAATGATGGCGACCCACCACAACACCTTCAGCGCGAATCCGGCACCGAAAAGAAGCAGGGCCAGCAGGAGAACGAGAAGAAGGGGAACCATGGGATATCAACCTCCAGCCCGTCGAGTGCCCCGCATTTCTTCGTCCACACACGTGAGTTCCGTGCGGGCGCGCCCGGCGCGCCTTTCGGGCCCCGTTGTTCCTGCTTCCCGCCCCGGGGCAACCGGGTGACATGAAGACTTCCGCAATTCTGCGCCGGGGCCGGGGAAAGGCGGGCCCGGGCACACCGTGACCCGGTGCAGAGGTCAGGGCGTCAGCCGACCGGCTGGCGTTCCAGGGTGTCGGTGGCCGATCCGGTGCGCTGCATGCGGTGCCAACGCAGCGGGGATCCCAGGAGTGCAGTCACCACCGACTGGACAACGACCAGGTACATCAGCTGGCGGTAGACGAAGATCTGGAGCGGGAGCGTCCAGAGCGGTTCGAACTTCTCGCGGTCCAGGCGGAGGGCATACACCGCACTGAAGACCTGAATCGCCGTGAAGCCGAGCCACACCAGCAGCGCCTGCCCCGCGCCCTGGAAGAGAAGCCCGTACAGAGCAAAGACGTCCACCAGGGGGGCGAGCAGCGGGAGCACGGTCTGGAAGACCAGCAGGTACATCAGCCCGCGCCGGCCGAGCTTGCCCGACTGTCCGCGTTCGAAGACGGCCCTGCGGTGCTTCCAGATGGCCTGGAGCGTGCCGTAGCACCAGCGGTAGCGCTGCTTCCACAGCTGCTTGACGGTGGCGGGCGCCTCGGTCCAGGCGATGGCCTTCTCCTCGTACACGACGCGCCAGCCGTCGCGGCAGAGCGCCATGGTGAGGTCGGTGTCCTCGGCGAGGGTGTCCTCGCTGACCCCGCCGACGCCGACGAGTGCGTCGCGACGGAACGCGCCGATGGCGCCCGGCACGGTCGGCATGCACTCCATGATGTCGAACATCCGGCGGTCGAGATTGAAGCCGATGACGTATTCGAGGTGCTGCCAGCGACCCAGCACGCCCTGCCGGTTACCGACCTTGGTGTTGCCGCTGACCGCGCCCACCCGGGGGTCGGCGAGCGGCTGGATGAGATGGTGCACGGCATCCGGCTCGAAGACGGTGTCGCCGTCGATCATGACGACGATGTCGAAGTGGGCCCAGGCGAGACCGGTGTTGAGGGCGGCCGCCTTGCCGCTGTTGGGCTGACGGACCACCATCACCCGCTGGTCCTCGACCTGCATCGCTTCAGCGATCTCGAAGGTCCGGTCGCTGGAGCCGTCGTCGACCACGATGACCTGGATGTACTCATGGGTGGAGGCGAGGAGCGAGCGGATGGTCGCCTCGATGCCCGCCTCCTCGTTGTAGGCGGGGACGATCACGGAGACCGGATCGGTGAGCGGGGGGCAGCGCGGGGCGCCACGTCTGCGGGAACGCTTGACGCGGACGCGCTTCACGTGGACGCGGGCGACGGTGAAGAGCATCACCAGACGCAGCACAGTGATCACGCCGGCTATCGCGAGCAGCCAGGTCATGGCGTCGGCGAAGCCGCGCGCGGCCTGCTGGGCGCCGACCACGGCGGCGCCCCGCCAGCGGGCGGGCGCGGAGACCTCGTAGGTGGCGCCGGCCATGCCGATGCCGTGGCCCACGCTGGTGAACGTCAGGTCGTGGGCGCCGCCGGCCGTCAGGAGCTGCTCCGTCTCGCTGACCGCGGCGGGCGAGCCGACGAACTGCCGTACCGCGCCACGCTGCGGTGACCTGTCCGGGCCGTCGGCGGCCACCACGACGTAGCCGTCGATGAGTGCCCGGCGCGCGGCCTCCCACTGGGAGCCGCAGAGGGTGCCGGTGGTGGTGGTGTGCGGGAGGCGCAGCAGATGGGTACCGATACCGGCCGCACCGGCCAGGGTGTTCTGGGTGAGCGACAGCTCAAGGTTGGTGCGGGGCTTGGAGAGTCCGGCGAGATTGGCGTCGGTGTAGGTGTGCGAGCCGATCTCGTGGCCCTCGCGCTTGATCCGGCGGACGAGATCCGGGTGGGCGGCGGCCTGCGTACCGGTGAGGAAGAAAGTGGCCTTGGCGTCGTGGCTCTTCAGCAGGTCGAGCAGGTGTGGGGTCCAGGCGGGGTCGGGTCCGCCGTCGTAGGTGAGGGCGACGGTGTCACCGGGCATCTCGGTGGTTTCGACACCGCCGGTCTTGGGGCTCTGGCGGATGACGGGACCACCGCTGAGGCTCACCGTGGGCTCGGTGGCGCAGGTGGTGGTTGAGGGTGTGGCCGTCGGGGCTATCTCGTGGCGTCCGTACCCGCTGAAGATCAGCGCGGTGGCGGCGACGACCAGGGTCAGGCTGAGCAGGAACCAGTGGGCTCGCGGGTCGCGTCTCAAGGCGTGCCGGGTCACTTGGGTCCCTTGGTCGAGCCAGGTGCGGCGGTGCTGCGGCTGGAGCCGTTGCCGTTGCCGTTGCCGCGGGAGGCGGACGGGGCCGCCGTCGCGGGGGCAGGGGCGGGCGCGGCCGATGTCGCGGGGGCGGAGGTGGCCGACTGCGCGGGCGCCGCGGTGGTCGCCTTCCTGGGCGTGCTGGAAGCGTCCTCGGCGGGCGAGGCAGCGGCCGAGGTGTCGGCGGCCGGCACCGTGGAGGACTTCTTTGTGCTCGTGGGGGCGGGAGGCTCCGCTGACTCCTCGGCGTGGGCGGGCGCCTTGCCGCCGCCGCCCGGGCTCCAGGGCACGGCGCCGCCCGAGGGAACCGCACCGAACAGGCCGGCCACGATAATCGCGACAAATCCGACGCAGACTACGCCGACAAGGGTGACCACGTACCGCATGAGGCGACCCCTGCGGCCGGACGTGTCGACGAATACAGCATGGTCCCGATGAGTCACGGGGGCGGAGTCTATGGAGCGCAACTCTCGATGAAAAGCTTCCCCCGATACCAGGGCATAACAAGCTGACCGTGGGAGACCGGTTGATATCACCCCGCTCGGCCGGCAGTGACCGCGTCCGGGACCGCCGCGTTGCCGCCCGTGTCGCAAAGGCCGACCACGGTGTCGTGCTGCACATCCACCGGAACGGCACGCACATCCTGACCGGCGACATCGACCCGTGATGCCGCCGGTGACCGAGGGGTCGGATGCATCGCCTCGGGTGAGGCGAACTCGCTTCGCCGGATCAGGCGTCGGGCCACGCACAAAGAAGGACTGAGCTCGAACCGGTGCAACCCGGGCGGGGCGCAAACCGCCCGGGCGACGCGCGCGGACGCCTTCCGACTACGGCCTGGGCAGGGTGCACCCCGTCCGGTTGAGGTCGATCTGGCTGCCGGCGCCGATGCACGGCACGATGCCGTACGTCTCCTGCGCGTAGTTGATGCCCTGGCGGACCGTCACATTGCCGCTCTCGTCAACCTCGCACGGATTGTTGTCCGTGCACTGCTGTCCGTCCTCGTTACCGGTGTTGTTGACGGCGACGACCTTGCCGGTCGCGTTGTCGATCACCGGGGAGCCGGAAGTACCGCCGATGGTCTGACAGGCGGAGGTGTAGCGGACCGAGTCCTTCCATGTCCACGCGCCCTCCTTCAGGCGGTAGACGAAGCCGTCGACGTTGCAGCTGTACGTGCGCTTCCAGTAGCCGGAGACGACCGTGATCGCGGTGCCCTGGACCGGGTGCGCGGCGTTGAGCTCCAGCGCCTTGATGCCGTAGGTGTTCTCGATCTGAGCGTAGGTGCGGGTGAGTTGGTACAGCGATATGTCGGTGTCGGTCATCGTCCCGTACGCGATCTTGCTGGCGCGCAGGGTGCCGACTCCGCTGCCCGCGGAGTTCAGCAGGGTGAAGCTGCGGGTGGACCGCCGGCCGAGGACGACCTCCCCCGGACCGGGGAATCCGGTCTCCATGCAGTGCCCGTTGGAGAGCACGAGCGCCGGGTCGCTCGGGAGCGAGGCAGCCGTGCGGACCACGGAGCCGGAGCAGTTGCTGAGCGCGACCGTGCCGGCGAAGTCGACCGCCTTGGCCGTGATCCGCTCGGCCCGTGTCGTCTTCTGCGGCGCGGCCGCGTCGTGGCTTGTGGCCGCGACAGCGGGTGCCGTTCCCGCTCCGAGGAGCAGAACAGCGAAAAGCGCGCCGAGGAGAGGCTTTTTCATGTGGGGGTCCCCTCTATGACCTCTGTGACCGAAGTTCCTTCGGTTTTGTCATGCGCATTGTTAGGGGTGCGCGGGTCCGGGGCAAGACCCTCTTTCCGGCCTCGGGACAGCCCTTAGGCTGTGCGCATGGTGCAGAGCAAGGCGGAGGACGTGGACGGATACCTGGCCGAGGTGCCGGAGGAGCGCCGGGACGCCCTGCGCCGGCTGCGGTTGATGTGCCGCCAGGAACTCAAGGGCTTCGGCGAGATCATGGCCTACGGAATGCCCGCCTACGAACGGGACGGGGTCGCCGAGATCGCCTTCGCGAGCCAGAAGAACTACGTCTCCTTCTACCTGCTGCGCACCGATGTCCGCGCGGCATTCGAGGAGCGGCTGGCCGGACAGGACATGGGCAAGGGCTGCCTGCGCTTCCGCAAGCCGGAGAACATCGACTTCGACCTGGTGCGCGACCTGTTGAGGGCCACCGCGGCCCGGCCGGGCACGGTCTGCTGACGGGGTGGCCCCTCGACCGCACGCCGGTTGGGGCGCCACCGCCGCGCGGCCCCGGCAGGAACGAAGCGGCGCCGGCCGACCTGGCGGTGGGCCCTCTCTCAGCGGGCCGGCGCGGGTGCCTGTGCCGCTGCCCGGGACTCGACCGGTGCGCCGAAGCGGGCCAGGCAGTGCCAGACCATCTTCAGCGACTGCGTCGCGTAACGGCCCGTCCGCGCCGCGTCCCCGATGATCCGCGGATCGAGCACGCCGCCCTGCGCGATCTCCGCGCCGAGTTCCACGAACTCCTGTCCGCGGTAGTCCGCATGGTGGCGCAACTCGTCGACGGACAGCCGGAATCCGCCGTGCCATTCCGTGGCACACGGCAGTCGGCGGGCGGCTTCCTCCACGGCGGTGCCGCGGTGGCTCGGGTCGAGAACCAGGGCCTCCATATGGCGGTCGAGCACCACCGGGCCGTGCACCTGTGCCTCGATGTAGTCGTTGAGCGCGTCCTGACTGTCGGCCTCGGCCAGTTCGACTAGCCGCATACGGTCCGCGACGCCGAAGTCCGTGGGTTCGGCGGCACTGTCCGGGTAGCAGAACGTGGCGCGCGAAAGTGCTTCGGCGGTCAGCCGGAAGTGCGCCGAGCCGAAGCGTGGCGCCGCCCCGACCTCCTTGCGCCGGAAGTTCAACGCGCCGTACACCGGCCGCTGTTCACCGGGCACACCGTCGTAGGCACCGCCGAAGATCCGGCTCTCCCAGCGCCACCGGTCGCCGCCGGGGTGCGCTGTCAGCCCGCCGTTGCTGGTACCCGTGACGAATTGCGAGTGGTAGACGCCGTCCTCGGCCAACTTGGCCAGGATCGGACGGTCGCCCGCCATCCGGTCGGGGTGGAAGTTCAGCGTGAGCGCCACGGCCCGGTCCAGCGGCTGCCCCCGAGAGAGAGAAGCGACATGTCTCAGGGCGCGCGCCGAGGCAGAGGCGGATGCGGGATCAGCTGTCACCGGCGCAGTCTGCCGGAACGCGGTCCGCCGTCGCATGTGGATTGCGCGTGTCCGGCACGGCCTCGGGGCCGCCCGGACCGCCTTCGGGGGCACCCTGGCCGAGCACGTGCTCCCGTCCCCACGCGCCGAGCGGCCCGAGCGCCTCGTTGAGCGCGTACCCGAGCGGGGTCAGCGAGTACTCGACGCGGGGCGGCACCTCGGCATGCACCTTGCGGTGCACGATGCCGTCGTCCTCCAGCTCCCGCAGATGCGAGGTGAGCACCTTCTCGGTGATCCCCGGCACCAGTCTGCGCAGCTCACCGAAGCGGCACGTCTGCTCGTTCAGCGCCCAGAGGATCAGCACCTTCCACTTCCCGCCGATGACATCCATCGCCGCGTCGATCCCGCAGACGAACGTCCCCGGCCTGCGTACGGTCCCCATGGCGCGCCCCTCCCACCTGGTCACTCACCCCGCGGTAACCACCCACTCCGAAGTGGGTACTTGATCACTCCGAGGGCTGCGACCAGCCTAATCCCATGACCGACAACACCCGCGGCAAGCAGCCGCTCACCCTCCTCGGGCTCGGCGCCATGGGCACCGCGCTCGCCCGTACCTGGCTCGCCGCCGGGCATCCCCTGACCGTCTGGAACCGGAGCCCCGCCCGTGCCGACGCACTCGCCACCGAGGGGGCGAGCGCGGCCGGGACTGCGGCGGAGGCGGTGGCCGCGAACCGGCTCGTCGTCCTCTGCCTGCTGGACGACGCCTCCGTCGGGCAGACCCTGGCCGGCGCCGACCTCGCCGGCAAGGACCTGATCAACCTCACCACTTCCACTCCGGGGCAGGCGCGTGCCCTCGCCGCGTGGGCCCGGGAGCGGGGCGCCCGGCTCCTGGACGGCGGGATCATGGCGGTCCCGCCGATGATCGGCGCCGCGGGCTCCGGCGGCTACATCTTCTACAGCGGGTCCCGCGCCCTGTTCGACGCGCACCGGGAGACGCTCGCGGTGCCGGCCGGCGCCACCTATGTCGGCGAGGATCCCGGCTTCGCCGCCCTGCACGACGTGGCGTTGCTGAGCGCGATGACGGGGATGTTCGCGGGGGTCGCGCACGCCTTCGCGCTGATCCGCAAGGAGAACATCGAACCTCGGGCGCTCGCACCGCTGCTGGCCGACTGGCTCACCGCCATGGCGCCCGCGGTGCACACGACCGCCGCTCAGCTGGACAGCGGCGACTACAGCGCGGGCGTGGTCTCCAACCTCGCCATGCAGGTCGCGGGCAGTGCGACGCTCCTGCGCACGGCCGGCGAACAGGGTGTCAGCACCGAACTCCTGAACCCGTACCTGGCGCTGATGGAGCTGCGCCTCGCGCAAGCGGAGCGGGGCAACGAGGAGGGCACCACGGGCGTCATCGACCTGCTGGTGCGCTGAGCGCCACCGGCAGTGCGGGCCCGGACGTCCACGCCCCACCGGTCACGCGGGTCCGCCGCCCCCGTTGCGTACGGTCGGACCATGACGACCGACCTCGACCGCACTCTCGACCTCGACGCGTACTTCGCCCGTATCGGCTGGACCGGAGAGCGCCTCCCCACCGTGGAGGTGCTGCGTTCCGTCCACCGCGCCCATGCGCTGGGCATCCCGTTCGAGAATCTGGACCCCGTGCTCGGCCGTGCGCCCTCGCTCGCGCTCGCGGATCTGCAGGCGAAGCTCGTACGCAGTGAGCGCGGCGGGTACTGCTACGAGCACAACACCCTCTTCGCCGCCGTGCTGGCCGAGCTCGGATTCACGGTGACGCTGCTCTGCGCGCGCGTGGTGCTGGGGGCCGCGCCCGGGGACGTACGGCCGCGCACCCACATGCTCATGCTGGCCGAGGTGCCGGGCGAGCCGACCCCGTATCTCGCCGATGTCGGCTTCGGCGCGAGCAGCTCGCTGCTGGAGCCGATCGCACTGATGGCGGACGCCGAACTGCACGACGCACCCCGCCGTCACCGGCTCGTCCACGCGCCGCACGGCGGCCCGCTGCCGCTGTGGAAGCTGCAGGCGCGGTCCGCGGGCGGGGAGTGGGAGGACCAGTACGCGTTCACGCTGGAGCCGTTCGAGGCGCCGGACTACGAGGTCATCAACTGGCACATCGCGACCAATCCGCGCTCCCCGTTCCAGCACCTGGTGTACGTCCAGCGCACCACCGGGGACGGCCACGTGGCCCTGTCCGGCCGGACGCTCACGGAGACGGCGCCCGACGGCACGCGGAAGGAGCGGGAGCTGGCGGACGGCGACGAGGTGCTGCGGGTCCTTGCGGACGACTTCGGCATCCGGCTCCCGGACGGCACGCGCCTGCCCGAGTGACGGCGACGCC
Source organism: Streptomyces sp. NPDC057486 (assembly GCF_042802415.1). Classification (NCBI taxonomy): domain Bacteria; kingdom Bacillati; phylum Actinomycetota; class Actinomycetes; order Kitasatosporales; family Streptomycetaceae; genus Streptomyces; species Streptomyces sp. NPDC057486. The sequence continues at coordinate 32,308 of NZ_JBHVEE010000043.1, forward strand.
CCATTCGCGTGGCGCATCTCACCCGTCCAGGCCCGTCACACACCCATTCCAAGCCGCTCCGCCGCCCTCGGCCCCGGTTCCCACGGTCGGGGACGGCGGGTGCATGGCGATGGAAGACCGGGTGCGCGGACCGGGTTCCCCGGGCGGGTCAACCCGCGGGCAAACCTCGCGCACCCTGTGAAACACCACCGTATCCTCGCTGACATGCAGGTCATCCAGTCCACGAAGCTCGCCAATGTCTGTTACGAGATCCGCGGCCCCGTGCTCGAGGAGGCGATGCGGCTGGAAGCAGCCGGTCACCGCATCCTCAAGCTGAACACCGGCAACCCCGCCGCGTTCGGGTTCGAGTGCCCGCCCGAGATCCTCGAAGACATACTGCGCAACCTCTCCGGTGCGCACGGTTACGGCGATGCGAAGGGGCTGCTGTCCGCGCGCCGCGGGGTGATGCAGCACTACCAGACCAAGGGGATCCCGCTCGACGTCGAGGACATCTACCTGGGCAACGGCGTCTCCGAGCTGATCCAGATGTCGATGCAGGCGCTGCTCGACGACGGCGACGAGGTGCTCGTACCCGCACCGGACTATCCGCTGTGGACCGCCTCCGTGTCGCTGGCCGGCGGCACGGCCGTGCACTACCGGTGCGACGAGCAGGCGGACTGGATGCCGGACCTCGCCGACATCGAGCGGAAGATCACGGACCGCACCAAGGCGATCGTGATCATCAACCCGAACAATCCGACGGGTGCGGTCTACGACGACGAGATGCTGCGCGGGCTGACGGAGATCGCCCGCCGCCACGACCTGGTGGTCTGCTCCGACGAGATCTACGACCGGATCCTGTACGACGGAGCGACACACACCCCGACGGCGGCCATCGCGCCCGATCTGCTGGTGCTCACGTTCAACGGGCTCTCCAAGAACTACCGGGTGGCGGGTTACCGGTCCGGGTGGCTGGCGGTCTGCGGCCCGAAGGGGCACGCCGCCTCGTACATCGAAGGGCTCACGATCCTCGCCAATATGCGGCTCTGCGCCAATATGCCGTCGCAGCACGCGGTGGCCGCGGCGCTCGGCGGGCGGCAGTCGATCGACGACCTGGTGCTGCCGGGCGGACGGATCCTGGAGCAGCGGGATGTCGCGTACGACCTGCTGACGCAGATCCCGGGCGTCACCTGCGTGAAGCCGAAGGGGGCGCTGTACCTCTTCCCGCGGCTCGACCCCGCGGTATACAAGATCAAGGACGACCGGCAGATGGTCCTCGACCTGCTGCGGGCCGAGAAGATCATGGTGGTGCAGGGTACGGGGTTCAACTGGCCGGAGCCCGATCACTTCCGGATCGTGACGCTGCCGTCGGCCAAGGATCTGACGGACGCGGTGACCAGGATCGGCGCGTTCCTGGACGGGTACGGACAGCCCTGACGCAGCCAAATCCCGACACCGCTCAACTTTAGACTGAATCCAATGTAGGATGGTCTCCTGACCGTGAGCAGGAGGCCGTCCCCATGTACGAACCGATCCGCACCAAGTCGGTCCACTCGATGGCCGACACGGCGCAGTACCCCCACCGCACCCGCGAGGAGGAGCTGGACATCCAGCTCGCCGGGCATCTGGCCGCCCTGCTCGCCGTCACCGACGAGCTGGGGCTCGGCCGGCAGGGCGATCGCATTGCCGAGCAGGTGGCCCGGCTGCGCGGGGCGCCACCGGCGCGGCACGCCGCGCTGACCCGGGCCGCCCCCTCCGCACTGCACCACCGGGCGCTCGCCCTGGCCGGCCGCGCGCTCGTCGTCGCCGCGTCCCGCGCGGACACCGTCGCCGCGATTCTCGCCGCCGAGCGCATGGACGCACACACCGCCGCCCTGCGCGACGCCGAGCTGGTCGGCACCCCCTGACGGCCCCGGTCCGCGGGCCGGGGAGGCGCGCGGACCGGGTGCCATTCGTGTGCCGCACCAGGCCGTCCCGACCGGCCACCGGCCCGTCCGCGGACACCGGCCTGCGACGCGAAGACTCTCCCGGCCGGGCCCCGCGGTGGCGCCGACCCCGGTCAGGGGTTCACGAGTTCCCTCGAACCCAGCTTCTGCCGGGCGAACTCGAGGTTGCCGACCACGCGGTCGTGGTGCTCGGGGGGCACCTTGCCACTCTTGAGGAGGCGTTCACTGCAGCGCTCCGACTCCTCATAGTTTCCGGTCCAGTAAGCGGCTACGGCGAGTTCGTCGAGCGAGCACCAGTCGTACCACTCGAACTCGACGAACAGAATGTCTTCCGGGTAAGGGATCTGCGCTGCTTGCTGCGCGAACATGTGCGCAAGTGGCCAACGCTGGCCGTTCGTGCGGCAGTAGCGCGCGAGTTCACCGATTGCTTCGGCGCGAGAAGGACGGCTTTCGTGCGCGCGGAGGTAGCGGTCGATCACCTCGGCCGGCGGCCTGCCCAGTTCTACCGCAAGCCGTGCGGCGTAGAGGTGGGAGCAGAAGACTTCCTCCGCGAAGCCGCCCATGCCTGCCCGGCGGTCGTAGACGGCGAGTGACTTCTTCGGTTCTCCGGCATCGCGCCAGCTCTGGGCGAGGTAGAAGACGTAGCGGGCGTTGTCGGGTTCCTTGATCAGGCCTTGCTGAAGGACCTTGGCGTCGCGCAGGTACTTCTTCCGCTGCCCTTCTCCTCTCAGGCGTGCGCCGCCTCCCACCGAGAGGATGTTGGCGCCTTTGAACGTCCCGAAGGTGTACGGCGTTCCGCAGTCGATGTACTCGTGCAGGACGCCGACGTAGCGCCAGGGCAACCGGGTTGAGACCATAGCGAGGCGCCAGTGGGTGATGGGTCCGTCGTGCAGCGCGACTTGGTAGGCGTCGTGGGTCAGCTCCGGCATGCGAAAGCCGGGCTCCACCTCCATCTCGTCATCGGCGTCGATGAACAGCAGATAGTCCGCTTCGGCGCGCGCCAGGTCGATCGCCTCGCTGCGGCTCCCGTCGTATCCCTTCCAGGGACTTTCGTGCAGGGCGCCGGGCAGGTCACTGAAGACGTCACGGATGACGTCCTGGGTGCCGTCGGTCGAGCCCGTGTCCAGAATGACCCACGTGTCGATCAAAGGGCGCACGGATTCGAGGCAGCGCCTGATGACCGGGGCCTCGTTCTTGACGATCATGTTCAGGCAGACCGTTGATTTCACGGGTCACCTCCAACTCGGTGAGACAGAAGACCGACGACACGACGTCAGCTCGGACGCTTGAGCAGTACGAAGCCCTGTTCACTGCTCACGGTGAGATAACCCTGTGCCCGCGCAATGCCCAGGGTCTGCTGTTCCTGAAGGACGTTCTGCGGCCAGCGCTCATTGAGCGGCACCCTGGTGTCCACCATGATCCACTGAGGATTCGGGCGGCTGTCGGGCCAGCCGTAGAGGCTGGCACTCGTACGGTTCGTGAGCTGGGGCACGAGCAGATTGGATGCCTGCACCGTGGCGCCGTCAGGAATCCGGTCCATCAGACGGTGGGCGACAGCGATGCGGGGGTCGTCCCGCCAGGTGGCCGACTGGACCAACTGCCAGAACGGATACTGCGGAAGGACCAGGAGTGTGATCGCAGCGGAGCCCGCGAGGTATCGGCGCAGGCTGCTTCTGCTCGGGTTCCGTCGGATCAAGGCGTCGATGAAGGCCGCGAAGACGATCGGCATCAGCACGAGCGAATAGTGGTAGGCGGTGCCCCAGTGGGTGCTGAGCTCCGAGGCGGCCCGCCACAACAGGGTCGGCACCGCGATCCACATCAACGGGGACCGCAGGGCCAGGAACAGGGTCGGGGCCAGTACGAGCAGGAGCGTCGAGATCTTGACCTCGGGGGTGATGAGACCGATCGTGCTCTTGTACAGCAGATCCGTCAGCCCGCCCTCACTGCCTTCCGAGCCGTTCAACCAGTGCCAGTAGTCGTAGGACCCGCTCGGGCTGAAGGCCGGCAGGATGACCATCGTCGCCAGCAGCGCCCCGGCCAGACCGACTGCGGCGGTTGTGATCCCGAGCTTGCGGTCGCCACGCCGGGCGATGACGAGGCCGATCACGACCACGGTGAGCCCGAGGTCCTCCTTCACCAGCAGCAGGGGCAGAGCCCACCAGACCGCGGCACGCATCCGGCCCGTCGCAAGAGCGGTGAGTGAGCACGCGAGAAGGGGAACGGCGAAGGCCCACTCGTGGAAGTCGGAGCCGACCCCGCTCGCGAGACCCCAGGAGAGGCCGTAGCAGACCCCGATGACCGCAGCGGCGGGGGAGCCCAGCGCTCGGCGCGCCCAGAGAGTCAGGGGCACAACGCTCGCGGCGATCAGCGCCGCCTGCACCACGAGCAGGGCCATCGGCGAAGGCCACAGCCGGTAGACAGGTGCTACCAGGGCCAGAATGGGAGAGAAATGGTCCCCCAGGATGGGAAAGTCCGGCCCCTTGATTTCGGAGACGGGCAGGTGCCCATGCGCGTAGGAGCGGACGATCTGCTCGAAGATTCCCAGGTCGAAACTGTGGGAGAGCATGCGTTGATGGATACGCAAGGACAATGTCGCGTATGTGAAGAACAGTGCTCCCGCCAGCGTCCAGATCCACCACGGGATGTCGGAGCGGCTCCCCCGAGACGGCGCGACCACCGGCCCTTCATCCACACTTGATTTTTGTTGTACCGGGAGCGTGGCGCTGTCGGTGGGTGGGGCATGCATGACTTATCCCTTCCGGAAACTGACCCTGAGGACCTCAAGATGCCAGCAGCCTTCACGGCCTGGCTCTGAGCCGCCATGTGCGCGCGCAGAATAATCCGAACAGCGGCACACCTGGGGCGTGGTGGAGTCACCCGCGCTTCTCGCGAGGGGCATTGACCGATGCCTGTCGCACCGTTACCGACTTGATGACGACAGCCTTCTTCGGCCTTCCGTCGGAGGATCCGTCCTGCGTCCCGTTCCTGGCGATCTCCTTCAGTACGTCCAATCCGCTCAGGACTTTCCCGAAGGGAGTCCACTCGGACGGCATGGAAAAATCAGGATCGGCATAACTGATGAAGAACTGACTGCCGTTCCTGCCGGGAACCGCCTTGGACATCGCCACGGTTCCGGCCGGATATTCGGCTCCGTCCAGATTCTCGTCCTGGAAGAAATAGCCCGGATCGGCCGTACCTTCCCCCTTGGGGTCACCGCAGTCCAATACGAAAATCCCTCGGGTCGTGACGCGGTGACACCTGCTGCCGTCGTAGTACCCCTTCCGTGCCAGGAAGGAGAAGGAGTTGGTGGTGCAGGGCGCCTTGTCGGTCAGGGCCTCAAAGGTGATGGTTCCCCGGTTGGTCACCACTTCTGCCGTGTATGGCCGAGCCGCCTCCTGGGCGTCGAAGGTGGGAATTCCCACGGTCTTGGCACCATTGGTGAGGTTGTATGAGCACGCGACCGGCGGCTTCGCATCGACGCTGTTTCCCGTCAGGGAGACCGCCGCCCATGTCAGTCCTGAACATGTCGCGGCTACGGCGAGCGCGACCGCCGCCACCTTGACCACACGTTTCCTGGCCCTGGTGGAGAAATTCATTTTTCCTTGAAAATCCCTGACGGACATTCGAGCCTCGATTTGGCGAGTGGGGGCTGATGAAGCATGCAGAGCGTATCCATCCGTCTGCGTGTCGGCTGCACCGACACACACTCGGAACTGAAACCACTATGGGGCTGCATGGCCCAACACTTCGAGGCCCATCCTCTTTCGGCCCCCTTCCTCACTCTGCCGATCGCCTGAACGTCTGGTGTGTCTCGCCCACTTTCTTGCACATGCACCCGAATGTTGCGTCAGAGGCTCTGCATGCCTCGTCGAGACCACTCCATTCGGTTCCCCAAGGAGCAAATTCATGAGTCCTGAGACCAGGACCCCCTCACGTCTGGGCCCGGTGCCCCGCGGTCGCAGGTGGATGGCCAGCGGTGCGATGGCAACGCTGAGCCTCGTCATGCTGGGCTTTTCCAGCCCTGCTGTGGCGTCCGCCCAGAACGCCTTCTCTCCGGGCGAGATGAACCGGTCTGTGCTTATGGGCGGCGACAAGTGCGAGCGCCAGAAGAATAAGCATGACAAGGACGAGTGCTGCGATCACAAGAAGAACAAGCACGACAGGGACAAGTGCAAGGAGAAGGGCAAGCGCGGGCCCACCGGCCCCACCGGCCCCACCGGCCCCACCGGGCCGACGGGAGCGACCGGAGCCACGGGTGAGAACGGCGAGAACGGAGCCACCGGCGCCACCGGACCGACCGGACCCACGGGACCGACCGGGGCCACGGGACGCACCGGAGCCACGGGACGCACCGGCGCCACCGGGGCCACGGGACGCACCGGAGCCACGGGACGCACCGGAGCCACGGGACCGACCGGAGCCACGGGTCAGAACGGAGCCACCGGAGCCACCGGACCGACCGGACCGACCGGACCCACGGGACCGACCGGCGAGAACGGAGCCACCGGCGCCACCGGACCGACCGGACCGACCGGACAGACCGGACCCACGGGACCGACCGGAGCCACGGGACGCACCGGAGCCACGGGACCGACCGGAGCCACGGGACGCACGGGACCGACCGGACCCACCGGAGCCACGGGACGCACCGGAGCCACCGGACCCACCGGAGCCACCGGTGCGACCGGCGCCACGGGAGCCACCGGTGGGACCGGGCCGTGCATCACTGTCACCTCGACGCAGCCCAACGGCGAGGAGCAATTCCTCGGCGCACTCTTCAACGGGAAGGCGTTCTACGGTAGGCGCCACCTCGTAACCGGCTCGGGCCCGGAGAATCAAAACATCACCTTCGGACCGGCGAACACCGCAGGCTGGGGCGACCTGAGCACAATCACAGGCTTCCCCACGGACTTCCCCGTCTGCGGCATCTCGGTCGACGCCAACGGAAGTGACGTCTTCTACAAGATCATCACCACGGATGGTGACGTCTACACCCTGCACTGCGCCGCCAACGGGCAAACTCTCGTGTGCCCCGCCGCAGGTTCGCAGTGGAGGGAAGTAACGACTCTGCCGAACGCGCCGACTTTCGCCCCCAGCGAGCCGTTCGGGAACGACGAACCACTGAACCCGAGCGAGCAGTCCAGCCTGATGGACCAGCTGATGGAAAGCCTCGCCGCCAACGGGGCGATGGGGCCGGGCATGGACGCAGCCGAGAAGGGACTCTCGAAGAGCCAGTAGCGGTCCTGACCTCGTTGGGATCCCTCTGAAGTGTGCCGTGCCCGGGTTCGTCCGGGCACGGCACACGTGCGTGCGCCGTGCGGCGCAGCCCAAGTCCCACCTGCGACCGGGTTGCCGGAGAGAATCGGCCGCTCCCGTTACGTACTGGGATACGCACGTCACCTGACGTCCACTCAACTCGACCTGGAATTTAGACTTCCGCGAGCAGGCTGCCTCCGTGAGACGCATCGTGGGAATCGTCCTGGCGGTGCTGCTGATCGGCGGAGTGGCAGTAGCCGTCGTAGCAGGCCGCGACAGCAAGGACACGAGCACGGCAACGAAGACCGTGCGTGGAGTGATCGGGTCGGAGAAGGCGGAGTTCTTCGCCGATCCCGATGTGGTGAAGGCCCTTGCTGCCAAGGGATTCACCGTGAAGGTGGAGACGTCCGGGTCCTGGGCCATGGACCGACTTCCCCTGAAGGGGTACGACTTCGCCTTTCCCGGCTCGAAGGCACCGGCCGATGAGCTGCAGCGCAAGTCCCCCGTCAAGGGCGGCCCGCTCAGGCCCTTCTACTCGCCGCTCGTCGTCGTCGCGCACCGCGGCGCCGCTCAGGTGCTGGCGGACAACGGGCTGGCGACGCTGAGCGGCAGGTCCAGCGGGAAGCTGCACATGGCCCCGTATCTGAAGGCCGCGAAGGCGGACCGGACCTGGCAGCAGCTGGAGGGCGCGGACGAACACGCCGAGCTGACCGGGACGTTGTTCATCACGAGCACCGATCCCGTCGCATCCAACTCCGGCGCCCTCTACCTCGCCGCCGCCTCGTACGTCGCCGACGGCGGCCGGGTCGCCGCCGACGACGCCGCGATCGACCGCACCGCGCCGCTGCTGAAGAAGCTGATCCAGGTGCAGGGTGCGCAGCAGACCAGCAGTGACGCGCCGTTCCGGGACTTCATCAGCGGAGTCGGCAATCCGCTGGTCCTGGTGTACGAGTCGCAGGTCACCTCGCTGCTGATGCAGAAGCAGCAACAGGAGCTCGGGGACCTGGTCGTCCTCTACCCGGACACCACCGTCTCCAGCGATCACACCCTCGTACCTCTGACCGCCTCGGGCCGGCAGCTCGGCGAGCTGCTCTCCGCCGACCCCGGGCTGCGCAGGCTGGCCGTGCGGCACGGCTTCCGCCCTCAGGGCGCGGCAGCCGAGTTCACCGCCGCGACCGGCGGCCACACCGACTACATCGACCAACAGCTGACCGGGATCCGCCAGGCGCCCGTGCCCACCGCAACGGTGCTGCGCGCGATGGCCCGCCGGACCCGCGGCTGATGACACACGCCTTCCGGGAGACCTCACCCATGACCGAAACCGAGCCTCAGCCGCTCGTCCTCACCCCGCCCGAGCCCGTCGCCCCCGTCCGTACCGAGCAGGCCGCCGGTCTCGTCCCGGTCGAGGACTCAGTGCGCACGGAGATGACGCGACGCGCCACCGAGTACGTCGCAGGCCTCGCCGGGCTCGATGCCCGCTCGCCCGAGTTCACCACCAGGATCGGGGAGATCGCCGCCCTCGGGCAGGGCGACATCCGAAGCGCCGCCCAGCAGTCCAACCGGATGCTGGACCGTACGGTCCGTGAGCTCTCGGCCGGGTCGGGGGACGGTGACGCCCGGTCGAGGGTCGGTGCCTCCCTCGTCGAGCTGCGCCGCACCGTCGAGGACCTCGACCCGCGTGACACCCCCGGTCGCGGCGCCCGCCGGCTGCTGGCGAAGCTGCCCGGCGGCAACAGGCTGCGCGATCATGTCGCGAAATACGCCTCCGCGCAGTCCACCCTGAACGGGATCGTGGGCTCGCTCCGCGGTGGCCAGGACGAACTGCGCCGCGACAACGCTGCCCTGCACACCGAGCGCACCCGGCTCTGGGAGACAATGGGCAAGCTCCAGGAGTACGTGGTCCTCACCGAGGCCCTGGACGGCGCGGTCGAGGAGCGCATCCGGGCGACGGAGGCCGCCGACCCCGTGCAGGCGGACGCCCTGCGGGCCGATGTGCTGTTCCCCGTACGGCAGAAGCACCAGGATCTGCTCACCCAGCTCGCGGTCTGCGCGCAGGGGCACCTGGCGATGGATGTCGTACGCCGCAACAACGAGGAGCTGATCAGGGGCGTCGACCGCGCCGCGACCACGACCGTCTCCGCGCTGCGGATCGCCGTGATGCTGGCATCGGCGCTGGAGAGCCAGCGCAAGGTGACCGAACAGGTGCAGGTGCTGCGCTCCACGACGGAGGATCTGATCCGCGGCAATGCGGAGATGCTCGCCACCCAGAGCGGGGAGATCCAGCGGATCGCCGCGGACCCGGCGGTGGGCGCGGAGACACTGCGGACTGCGTTCCAGCAGATCTACCGGACGCTGGACGCGATCGACACGTACAAGGTGCAGGCGACCGAATCCATGGCGGCGACGGTCGAGTCGTTGACGGCCGAACTCCAGCAGGTCGGGACCCACTTGGAGCGCAGCCGGACGGCGGGGGCCCTTGAGGGCGGCGGTCTCGGATGAAGGGCCGGTTCAGAAGGCTGCGCCGTCGGGTGTCGCGCAGGCTCGCCGCACTCCTGGCCGCCGCGGTACTCGTGCCGGTCGCCGCGTGTTCCGCGGCGGACGGTCCCGCGGCGTCCGGGAAGAAGGACGACGGTGCTCCGCGGGCCGGCACGCTGCGGGTGCTGGCATCCAGTGAACTGGCCGATATGAAGCCGCTGTTGGAGCAGGCGCGGAAGGCCACCGGGATCACTGTGCGGCCCACCTGGACCGGGACGCTCGACGCCGTCCAGCAGCTCGGCTCCGGGAAGGCGGACGGGGCGTACGACGCGGTGTGGCTGTCGTCCAACGACTATCTGCGGCTCCACCCGGAGGCGGCGAAGCGGGTCACGTCCGAGACGCCGCTGATGGCGTCGCCGGTCGCCATCGGCGTCAAGCCGGCAGTGGTGAAGCGGCTGGGCTGGGACCCGTCGCGCGTCACCTGGTCGCAGGTGCACCGGGCGGTGGCCGACGGGGAGCTGACGTACGGAATGACGGATCCGGCGCGGTCCAACTCCGGTTTCGCCGCGCTCGTTTCGGTCGCTTCGGCGCTGTCGGGCGCCCAGTCCGCGCTGACCGACGCCGATGTCCGCAAGGCGAGCGGAATGATGGAGGAGTTCTTCGGCGGGCAGCGGCTGACCTCCGGATCGTCCGGCTGGCTGGCCACCGCGTACGCCCGGCGGGGCACGGTCGACGCGCTGATCAATTACGAGTCCGTGCTGCTCTCCCTGAGCCGGGGCAGTCGTACCGGGCTGACGGTGATCCGCCCGCGCGACGGTGTGGTGACGGCGGACTACCCGCTGAGCCTGCTCTCCGCCGCCTCGCCGGAAGCGAAGGACTCGGTGCGCGCCCTGACCTCGTACCTCCGCTCCCCCGCCGTGCAACGGCAGCTGACCCGGGAGACGTTCCGCCGCCCGGTCGTCACGTCCGTGCGGCCCGCGGCGCCGCTGGCCGCCGAGGCGCGCCGTGAACTGCCCTTCCCCGGCTCTCGGTCCGTCGCGGACGGACTGGTCGACAGTTACGAGAACAAGCTCCGGCGGCCCTCGCGGACCGTGTACGTCCTGGACACGTCCGGGTCGATGAAGGGCGAGCGGCTGCGGAGGCTGAAGGCGGCGCTGACCGGGCTGACCGGGGACTTCCGGGAGCGCGAGGAGGTCACACTGCTGCCGTTCGGGTCGTCGGTGAAGCGGGCGCGCACACATACGGTCGATCCCGCCGATCCGCGGGCGGGGCTTGCGGCGATCGAGGCGGACACCGCCGCCCTGACCGCGAGCGGCGAGACGGCGATCTTTTCGAGTCTGGAGTCCGCCTACGACCGGCTGGGTCCGGACACCGGGTCCGCGTTCACCTCGATCGTCCTGATGACGGACGGCGAGAACACGACCGGCGACTCGGCCGACGACTTCGCCGGCTTCTACCGTTCGCTCCCGGCTGCGCGCCGCGTCACCCCCGTCTTCCCGGTCGTCTTCGGCGACTCGGACCGTGCGGAGCTGGACGCGATCGCCTCCCTGACCGGAGGCCGGCTCTTCGACGCGACGAAGGACCAGGGGCCGGGCTCTCTGGACGGGGCGTTCGAGGAGATCCGTGGCTACCAGTAGAGCGCCGGGCCGGCTCCTGGCGTACATCGAGTCGCGCAAGAACCTCACCGGGAGCGCCTGCGGGATCGCCGGGCTCGCCCTCACCTTCACCGGGCTCGCGGGGGCGTACTGGCCGGTGGTGATCGTCGGGCTGTACGGCGCGGGTGCGCTGATCGCCCCGCCCGAGCGGCCGTCCGCCCCGGACTTCCCCGACCCGTCGTCCCAACTGGATTCGTTGCGGGCCGACTTCGTGACTCTGCGGGCGTATCTGGACGAGGTCGAGCTGCCGCCCGCCGCGTCCGGGCGGCTCGTCGAGCTGACGGAGCTGCTGGCGGGGCTGCTCGCACCCGGCTGGGTCTGCGAGGCCCTCGCCACCGACCCGGAAGGCATCCACGCCCTGTCGCGCGCCGTGCACCAGGACATCCCGGAGTCCGTGGACACGTATCTGCGGACCCGCTGGTGGACGCGGATCGCACCGGGCACCGAGCCGCCCGAACGTCACCTCGAACAGCAGCTGTCGCTGCTGCACCGGGAGGCGGAGTCGCTGGTCGCGGGGTTGCGGGAGGCCGAGGCGCGCCGACAGCGGACGCACACGCGATACCTGGAGGACCGGGGTCGGTCCGACTGAGCCCCGTCGGACGCGCACCGTCGCCGACGCCGTCGAGTCCGTGTGCAGAGCGTCGCCGGCGTAACTCACCGTGCACGTCACCGAGTCCCCCACAGGCCCGGTCGGCCTCCGGACGGCTCGACCGAAGGCGATGTGAAGGGGCATCAAAGCCATGTGAAGGTCTCGTGTGCAACCCTGCGGCGATGTGCGGATGTTCTCTATAAAAAGGGGCGGGAAAGGGCGGCCCCCGGAACCGTAAGGGGATTCCGGGGGCCGTTCCGCGGCGGGCTGTTGACCCCACAGGTCAGGGCGGATGTCGGAAGACCCGGCCGCGGGGATCGAAGGGGCGCGCTCCAGGAGTACGCCCGGGTGGGCGACGCCTCGAAGGCGCCGCCCGGGAGCATCAGCCCAGGCGCTGGACCAGCGCGCGGTACTCGTCCCACAGTTCCTTCGGCGTGTGGTCACCAAAGGTGTTGAGGTGCTCGGGGACCAGCGCCGCCTCCTCGCGCCAGACCTCCTTGTCGACCGTGAGCAGGAAGTCCAGGTCGGACTCGGAGAGGTCCAGGCCCTCGGTGTCCAGGGCGCCCTTGGCGGGCAGGATGCCGATCGGCGTCTCGACGCCCTCGGCCGTGCCCTCCAGGCGCTCGACGATCCACTTCAGAACACGGCTGTTCTCGCCGAAGCCCGGCCACACGAACTTGCCCGCGTCGTTCTTGCGGAACCAGTTCACGTAGTAGATCTTCGGGAGCTTCGCCTGGTCCTTGTCGGCGCCGACCTTGACCCAGTGGTTCATGTAGTCGCCCATGTTGTAGCCGCAGAACGGCAGCATGGCGAACGGGTCGCGGCGCAGCTCGCCGACCTTGCCCTCCGCGGCGGCGGTCTTCTCGGAGGCCACGTTGGCACCGAGGAAGACACCGTGCTGCCAGTCGAAGGACTCGGTGACCAGCGGCACGGCCGAGGCGCGGCGGCCACCGAAGAGGATGGCCGAGATCGGCACACCCTTCGGGTCCTCCCACTCGGGCGCGATGATCGGGCACTGGCCGGCCGGGACGGTGAAGCGGGCGTTGGGGTGGGCGGCGGGCGTTTCGGACTCGGGGGTCCAGTCGTTGCCCTTCCAGTCCGTGAGGTGCGCGGGAAGCTCCTCGGTCATGCCCTCCCACCACACGTCGCCGTCGTCGGTGAGCGCGACGTTCGTGAAGACGGAGTTGCCCCACATCGTCTTCATGGCGTTGGCGTTGGTGTGCTCGCCGGTACCCGGGGCGACACCGAAGAATCCGGCCTCGGGGTTGATCGCGTAGAGACGGCCGTCCTCACCGAACCGCATCCAGGCGATGTCGTCGCCGATCGTCTCGACGGTCCAGCCGGAGATCGTGGGCTCCAGCATGGCGAGGTTGGTCTTGCCGCAGGCGCTCGGGAACGCGGCGGCGACGTACTTCGACTCACCCCGCGGCGGCGTGAGCTTGAGGATCAGCATGTGCTCGGCGAGCCAGCCCTCGTCGCGGGCCATGACCGAGGCGATGCGGAGCGCGTAGCACTTCTTGCCGAGCAGGGCGTTGCCGCCGTAGCCGGAGCCGTACGACCAGATCTCGCGGTCCTCGGGGAAGTGCGAGATGTACTTGGTGGAGTTGCACGGCCACGGAACGTCCTCCTGGCCCTCCTCCAGGGGCGCGCCCAGCGTGTGGACCGCCTTGACGAAGAAGCCGTCCGTGCCGAGCTCGTCGAGGACGGCCTGGCCCATGCGCGTCATGGTGCGCATCGAGACGGCGACGTACGCGGAGTCGGTGATCTCGACGCCGATCGCGGACAGCGGGGAGCCGACGGGGCCCATGCAGAACGGCACGACGTACATCGTGCGACCCCGCATGGAGCCGCGGAAGACACCCTTCTCACCGGTGAAGATCTCCCGCATCTCGGCGGGGGCCTTCCAGTGGTTCGTCGGGCCCGCGTCCTCCTCCTTCTCGGAGCAGATGAAGGTGCGGTCCTCGACGCGGGCGACATCGCTCGGGTCGGAGGCGGCGTAGTACGAGTTCGGGCGCTTGATCTCATCGAGCTTGGTGAACGTGCCCTTGGCCACGAGCTCCCCGCACAGGCGCTCGTACTCGGCTTCGGAACCGTCGCACCAGACCACACGGTCCGGCTCGGTGATGGCTGCGATCTCGTTCACCCAGGAGGCCAGCTCCTGGTGACGGGTGGGAACAGTGAGGGGAGCCGCGATGTCGCGCGCCACGATCGCTCCTTGTTGAGGGTGTCTTTGGGCAGTTGCCCCGTGGGGGCTGCGACCCGGATGCTTCGTAGCCGCTCATCCGGTGCCGACCATACTCATTTGATCATCCGACCGATTCGCCCATATGTCCAGAGGAGTGCCCACGTGAGCATCGCCACTCACGTCCGCAACCTACGGTGGCGTAGGTAGCATGCGGTCATGACTGCTGCCGCCGCCGCGCCCGAACCAGCCGAGGTCGAACCAGCCGAGCCGGGCCCGGCCGAATCGGCGCCGGGCCCGGTGAAGCCGCGCATGCGCGGCTGGCTGCATGCCGGAATGTTCCCCGCGGTACTGATCGCGGGGATTGTTCTGATTGCGCTCACGGACAGTATCCGCGGCCGGATCGCCTGCGGCATCTACATCGTGACCGCATGCCTGCTCTTCGGCGTGAGCGCGGTCTACCACCGCGGCACCTGGGGTCCGCGCGGCGAGGCGGTGCTGCGCCGGCTGGACCACGCCAACATCTTCCTGATCATCGCGGGCACGTACACGCCGCTTACCCTGCTGCTGCTCCCGGAATCGACCGGGCGTCCGCTGCTCTGGGCGGTCTGGGCGGCAGCCGCCGCCGGCATCGCCTTCCGGGTGTTCTGGGTCGGCGCCCCCCGCTGGCTGTACACCCCCTGCTACATAGCGATGGGCTGGGCGGCGGTCTTCTTCCTGCCCGATTTCATGCGCACCGGCGGGATCGCGGTCCTGGTCCTGGTCGTCGTCGGCGGCCTGCTCTACAGCGCGGGCGGCGTCATCTACGGGATCAAGCGACCCAACCCGTCACCGCGGTGGTTCGGCTTCCACGAGGTCTTCCACTCACTGACCCTGGCGGCCTTCACCGTGCATTACGTCGGCATCTCGCTGGTGGCGTACAACCACGCCTGAGCGAACCCCCTCCCCACCCCCAAGGGCCGCGGCATCCGAGCCGCGGCCCTTTTGCATGGCAAGGCACCGTCGCCCGGCGCCCACCGCATCGACGGACCATCGGCGCCGCGCCGCCGGTGACCGCGCCACCGGCGGGGGCACTGCCGACGGACGCCGGCCCGACGCGGACCGGGACGCCGACGTGGCCGCCGAATCCGTCGATGCATGAGAATGGCAACCATGGCCGCCACCTCCCGCACCTCCTCCGCCACGCCCGTCGAGGCGCAGGCCCGGCCGGGGCTGCGCGAGCGCAAGAAGCTCAAGACCCGGGTGGCGATCCGCAGCGCCACGTACCGGCTGATCGCCGAACAGGGGTACGAAGCGACGACGATCGAGCAGATCGCCGAGGCGGCGGAGGTGTCACCGAGCACGGTGTTCCGGTACTTCGCGACCAAGGAGGACATCGTCCTCACCGACGAGTACGACCCCGTCATGGAAGCGGAGATGCGGAACCGTCCCGCGGACGAGCCGCCGCTGGAATCGCTGCGGTTCATCATGACGGAGGCGCTGACGGCGTTCCTCGCCACCGAGGAGGAGGAACTGCGCCGACGCACCCGGCTGATGGTGGAGGTCCCCGCAGTCCGGGCACGCATATCCGAGACCATGTCGGACACGGCGAAGGTCCTGGCCCGGGTACTCGCCGACCGCAGCGGCCGCAGCGCCGACGACCTGGAGGTCCGGGTGTTCGTCGCCGCGGTGCTGGGGGCGCTGCGCGAGGCGACGTTGTACTGGGGCGAGCACGACCAGAAGGGCGACCTGATAGCGACGGTCAACCGGGCCATGGACACACTCGAGGGCGGCCTGACGCTCTGACGCAAGCGGTGCGCCGGACCGTCGGCCCCGGTGGGTGGGGACCGCGGACGCAGCGCCGACCGGGCTCCTCCCGGGGTCACCCCCCGAGCTTCCGTGCCAGCTCCCCCGCATCCGTGGTCGGCGCGTCGCACACAAAGTGCCGGCAGACGTACGCCGTCGGCGCCCCGCCCACCATCGGCCGGTCCACCAGCAGCGGAAACTCCGCGCCACCGGTCTCGCCCGCCGCGACCACCGCCCCCGGCGCCCGCCCCAGCAGTGCCGCACGGTGCAGTCCGCCGCCGACCGGGCCGGAGACCGCCACCTCGCGCGGGCCGTCGAGCAGCGCCTCGGCAACCGCGAGCCCCCACCCGATGAACCGTGGAACACGTGGCCCGAGCGCCTTCACCACCCCCAGCGCACTTTCCGCGGCCGCGCGATGGGCCTCGGATCCGGTGTGCGCGGCGTACGAGAGCAGCGCTCCGGCCGCCGCCGTCCAGCCCGCCGGAGTCGCACTGTCGGTGGGGTCCTGCGGGCGGCGGATCAGCTGCTCGGCGTCGTCCGCCGTGTCGTACAGCTGCCCGCCCTCGCCGGTGAAGTGCTGCAGCACGATGTCGAGCAGGAAGCCGGCGAACTCCAGCCAGACACCCTCGCCGGTGACGGCGGCCAGCGCGAGGAAACCCTCCGCGACATCGCCGTAGTCCTCCAGGACCCCGGCGTTGTCACCCGCCCGGCCGTCCCTGGACGTCCGCGACAGACGGGCGTTGTCGCCCATGTGGACCCGGACCAGCAGGTCCGCCGCCTCGGTGGCGCGTTCGATCAGGTCGGGCCGGTCGAAATACGCCCCGGTCTCGGCGAGCGCGGCGATCGCCAGACCGTTCCAGGCCGCCACCACCTTGTCGTCCCGCCCGGGACGCGCCCGCTCCTCGCGCGCCGCGAGCAGCCGGGCCCGCACGTCGGCGGCCCGGTCCGGGTCCACCGCGTCGTCGGTGCGCGGCAGTTGGAGCACGGACGCACCCTCCTCGAAGGTGCCCGCCTCGGTCACCCCGAAGTACTCCGCGGCGAATGTGGCGTCCTGCTCTCCCAGCGCCTCGCGCAGCTGCGCGGGCGTCCACACGTAGAACGCGCCTTCCGCGTGGCTGCCGCCGCCGTCCTCGCTGTCGGCGTCGAGCGCCGAGGCGAACCCGCCCTCCGTCGTCCGCAGTTCGCCCACGATGAAGTCGGCGGTCTCCAGCGCGACCCGCCGGGCCAGGCCGGAGCCCGTCGCCCGCCACAGATGCGCGTACACCCGGCAGAGCAGCGCATTGTCGTAGAGCATCTTCTCGAAGTGCGGTACGACCCATTCCCGGTCCACCGAGTAGCGGGCGAAGCCGCCGGCGAGCTGGTCGTACATCCCGCCCCTGGCCATCGCCTCGCAGGTGTCGGCGGCCATCTGCAGGGCGCCCTCGGCACCGGTCCGGGCGTGGTGGCGCAGCAGGAACTCGATCGTCATGGACGGCGGGAACTTCGGGGCGCCGCCGAAGCCCGCGTACTTCTCGTCGTAATCCCTGGTCAGCCCGAGCAGCGCCTGCGAGAGCTCCTGCTCGCCGGGCAGTCCCTCCCCGCCGTGCGCCAGCGAGCGGCCTGCCAGGTCGTGCACGATGCGCCCGGCGACCTCGGCGACCTCGTCGGGACGTTCGGTCCAGGCGGCTACGACGCCTTCGAGGATCTGCCGGAAGGACGGCATGCCGTGACGGGGCGCAGGCGGGAAGTACGTACCGAAGTAGAAGGGCTCGGCGTCGGCGGTCAGGAAGACGGTCATCGGCCAGCCGCCCTGCCCGGTCGCCGCCTGCACCGCCTCCATGTAGACGGCGTCGACGTCGGGCCGCTCCTCGCGGTCGACCTTCACCGGGACGAAGTGCGCGTTCATGTATGCCGCGGTTTCTTCGTCCTCGAAGCTCTCGACCGCGAAAACATGGCACCAGTGGCAACTTGAGTAACCGACGCTCAACACCACCGGAACGCCCCGCTCCCGGGCCTCCTCAAAGGCCTCGGGCGACCAAGGCCACCAGTCGACCGGATTGTCGGCGTGCTGAAGGAGGTACGGAGACGTCTCATGGGCCAGGCGGTTCGGCATACCTCCATCCTGCCTGAATGGACCCGCTCCATCCCGTGACCCGGCCCTCAAGCCGCAGGATCGGATGCCGACACTCGGTCCGCCCACTTCCGGACCGGCGTCACACGTGAGTAGTCCCAGGCCCGGTTTCCCTTCACCCCCGGCCGGATCACGAAGCACTCGAAGACCGAGGCGATCACCTTGCGCCGCTCAGCAAGGTCCATGGCACCCGACATCCAGCGCTCGCGAATGGACTCCGGCAGTCGCACGGGCCCGCGGCCTCCGTCGGGAAAGAGAAGCCTCTCGATGGCGTCGTCCACGAGCGGGCCACTGATCGCGCATCGTCCGCAGCCGCGACCTGCGGCGCCATTGCAGATGTAGTTGTACGGGCTTCTGCGACTCCTGCTGCTCCTGGAGCCACCCATCTTGCGGTCGCACACCTGGCCGGGCGCGGTCTTCCCGCCGCAGCGCAGAAATCCACTGGCCAGGTATCCCGGCTCGCCGCCTGAGCGCAACGGCTGTTCAGGTCCGGCCACTTGCCCCTCATGCTCTCTCGCGCTCAGCCGCCCCACGAAGGACACTTGTCCCGAACAGAGCTCTCGGAGGGGGACGGACATGCGGGACAGCCACCGGGCTGAAGCCGAACGGCTGTTGGTACGCGCCGTGGAGGAGGAAGTACGCCGTTCGGGGGGCAGGGCCGACGCGGGTGCGCTGACGGCGCGCGGGCGGGCGGCGCTCGACTCGCTGGCGGCGAGCGCGGCCGAGGAGTACGCCGCGTACACGCAGGCGCTCGACGCGATGGAGGCCGGGCAGAAACCCCTGTCGCAGCAGTTCAGCAAGGCGGCGATGGGAACTCCCCTGCTGGTCACGGGGGTTGCCGCGGCAGCGGCGTTCGGCGCCGATCTCGCGTTCGGTACGGCGGCGGGGCCGGCGCTCGGCGCGGGCGCCGTCGTCGCCGTCGCGGGCGCCGCGGCCACCGTCGTCAAGGTGACCGCCTCGCACTGGCCCGCCGCCCACCGGCACGCGGGTGCGGCGGGCCAGCCCGGCGGGCCCGAACAGCTGCGGCTGCAGTGGCTGGCGGCGCTGGAGGTGCGGGGCATCCGCCCGTTCCTGGACCAGCAGCGGATGCTGAGCGCGTCGTCCCGTGCGCCGAAGAAGAAGGCCGCCGCCGCCGTGCCGCAGCTGCGCGGCGGTGACCGCAGTGCGGCGGCGCGCAGGCGGTCGCTGCTCGACCAGTCCTTCGGGCATCTGCCCGCCCCCGACGGTCCGTTCGCCGGCCGCCGGGCGGAGCTGGCGCAGATCGCCCAGTGGGTGCACGCGGCCCGCGCGTCGACGGAGACCAAACCGACCGTCGTCGTCCTGCACGGCACGCCCGGCTCCGGGCGCACGGCACTCGCGGTGCGGGCGGCGCACGAGCTGAAAGACCAGTTCCGGGGCGCGTGCGTGGTGGATCTGCGTTCCGATGTCACCGGCGAGAACCCGCTGCCGACCCGCGACGCGCTGCTGCACCTGCTGAACCGGCTCGGCGCGCCGCGCGAACAGCTGCTGTTCCGGGATGGGGTCTCCCCCGATCGAGCGGAGTCGGGATCCCGGGGCAGGTCCTCCGCCGAGCAGCAGGTGCGACGGCTCAGCGAGCTCTACCACCAGCATCTGACCGGTACGCCCGTGACGATCGTCCTCGACGACGCCGGTGACCCGGCGCAGGTCCGTACGCTCATACCGGAACGCTCCGACAGCCTGGTTCTCGTCACCGCCCGCGCCCCTCTCGACCTGCCTGCCGACATTCCGGCGTGGGTGCATCAGCTGCCCGTGGGCCCGCTGGACCCGGCGGGTGCGGAGGAGCTGCTGCGCGTGTCGGCGCAGGAGGAGGAGCAGGGGCCGTACGACTCCCAGTCGACGGACGCGATCGCGGAGCTGTGCGGTGGGCTGCCGCTGGCGCTGCGGGTCGCGGGTTCCTCGCTCGGGCCGCGTACGCGCACGGCGCTGGCCACCGAACTCGCCGCGTACGGTCCCGTCGCGCCCGTCGAACGGGCTCTGTGGCTGCGCTACACCGACCAGTCCGAGCAGGCGCGGAGGCTGCTGCGCCGGCTCGCGCTGGCCGGGCGCGCCAGCCTGGGCGCGGCGGCGGCCGCGGCGCTGCTGTCCGCCGAGGAACAGGAGGCGCAGTCGCTGCTGACGGCCCTGTCCCGGGCCGGGCTGCTCGACCATGTGCGGGGTACGCGCTACCGGTTGCACGATCTCGTACGGGGTTTCGCCCTGGCCCGGCTGCGTGACGAGGAGGAGGCGGCGGACCGTACCGCCGCGCAGGAGCGGCTGATCCACAACTATGCGGAGCTCGCCGGTGCGGTGATCCGGATGGTGGACGGGAAGATGTCCACCCGGGCGGCGCAGTTCGGTTCGCACGGGTTCGGTTCGCTGGACGCGGCACTGCACTGGCTGGACGACGAGTCGAGCTTCATCACCTCCGCGCTGCGGCATGCGGAGGGCGTCGACCAGGGGGCCGTGCTGGACCTGCTGGGCGCACTGTGCGACTACTGCCTGCTGCGCGGCGACCTCTACCGCCTGGGTGAGATCAGCGAGCTGACGCAGGCCGTCGACAAGGGGCTGCTGGAGCGGTCGGTCCAGTGGCGTACGGGCATCGCGGCCCGGCAGCTCGGCGAGCTGGACAAGGCCCGCACCACGCTGTCCTCGGTCGTCGGTCTCTACCGCGAGGCGCAGAACGACGCGGGCACGGCGCTGGCGCTCTGCTCGCTCGGCATCACCCTGCACCACCAGGGCAACCTCACCGAGGCGTCCGCGCGGCTGCGCGAGGCGATCGCGCTGCAGTCCTCCGACGGACAGGCCGAGGACCGGGCGTGGTCGCTGCACGCCCTGGCCGCCGTCGAGCGCGACCGGGCGAACCTGGCGGAGGCCCTGGCCCTCCTCGACACGGCGCTGATCCTGCACCGGGAGGGCGAGTCGCTGCACGGCGAGGCGTGGACGCAGTTCCAGCTGGGCCAGGTGCTGCTGCGGATGGGCGATGTGCCCGGGGCCGAGGAGACGCTGCGTACGGCCCTGGAGCTGTACGGCCACACCCGTGACGAGCGCGGCGAGGCGTGGGCGCTGACCCAGCTGGCCCGCGCCCGGCTGCTCGAGGGCGCCCCGGGCCCGGCAGTCGACGAGTTGCGCCGGGCGCTCTCCCGCCACCGTGACAACGAGGACGCGCGCGGTGAGGCGTGGACGCTGTACTACCTGGGCCAGGCGCTGGAGGAGGCGGGCGACACCGACCAGGCGGTGCGGGAGCTGGAGCGGTCGCGCACGATGTTCTCGCGGATGCGGGACGTCTACGGGCTGGCGTGTGCCCGGCACCACTCGGGCCGGGTCACCCGCGACCAGCGGGCCGCCCGGACCGGCAATCTGCGCAACTCCGGTTTCGCCCGTCAGCTCCTGGCCGACGCCCGGGCCGACTTCCGGCGCATCGGCGTCGCCCACGGCGAGGCGTGGACGTGTCTGGAACTGGCCCTGGTCGACGCGGGGAACAACCGGGCGGCCCAGGCGCTCGCGCTGTGCGACGAGGCGGTGGAACTGTTCGACTCGTACGGCGACACGCGGGGCGCCGACTGGGCCCGCTTCCTGCGCTGCACTCTGCTGCCGTACGCGTCGGCGGGCGGCACGGAGGTGGGCACCGTGGTGGCCCAGCAGGAACTCGCCGACCTGCTCCGGGCCGGGCACCCGAACCGCGACGGCAAGCTGGTGGACTGCGCGGAGGCGTTCACCGTGGTCCTGAACCGCGGGATCGACCTGGAGGACGGCTGGCAGGCCTGGCGCCTGGGCATGACACCGACCCGCCATGCCCGGGAAATCATGGGCGTGGCAGTGGAAGCACGGTCATAGCCGCCGTCCCGGCACTCTCGCCGGACGGGCCTTTCAAGCCCGTCCGGCTTGAGGACAAGGGCACCGACCGGTTGCGCCGGAACCCGCTATTTCGCGGACCCGGCCCGCGCCCCGGATGCGTCGGCCCCGGCCGACCCCGCATCCGGATCCGGCGCCTCCTCGAAGTTCACCCTGCCCATGTGCCGGTTCATGGACTTCATCAGCAGCCACACGCCCACCGCGAGCGCCGCGAAGACGAGGAAGCCGAGGACGCCGGGTGTCACCTTGTTCTTGTCGAACTCCTCGGCGAGAGGAACGACGTGGGTCAGTGCCTGGGTCGCGTACATATCAGGCATTGTCGCGGATGCCCGCGAAGAGGTCGCTCTCGGGGAGGGAGGTATCGACGAGAGACTTCGCCAGCTCGTACTCCTCGGTCGGCCAGACCTCCCGCTGGATGTCCATCGGCACCCGGAACCAGCCGCCGTCCGGGTCGATCTGCGTGGCGTGCGCGATCAGCGCCTTGTCCCGGATCTCGAAGAACTCCGCGCACGGAACGTGCGTGGTCAGCGTCCGCTCGACGCGCTCGAACTCCTTCCAGCGCTCCAGCCACTCGCCGTAGGGCGACTCCAGGCCGCGGGCGAGCAGCGCCTCGTGCAGCGCCACCGTGCGCGGACGGTTGAAGCCCTGGTTGTAGTAGAGCTTCTGCGGCTGCCAGGCGGGGCCGAATTCGCTCTCGGGGAACGTCTCGGTGTCCGCGGCGCCCTCGAACGCGATCATCGTGATCGTGTGGGTCATGATGTGGTCGGGGTGCGGGTAGCCGCCGTTCTCGTCGTACGTGGTGATGACCTGCGGCCGGAACGCGCGGATGGAGCGGACGAGACGCCCCGCCGCCTTCTCCTCGTCCTCCAGGGCGAAGCAGCCCTCGGGCAGCGGGGGCAGCGGGTCGCCCTCGGGCAGCCCCGAGTCGACGAAGCCGAGCCACTCCTGCTTGACGCCCAGGATCTCCCGGGCCTCGTCCATCTCCTTCTTCCGTACCTCGTGGATGTGCTCCTCGATGTACGGGTCGCCCTGGAGTTTCGGGTTGAGGATGGAGCCGCGTTCGCCTCCCGTGCAGGTCACAACCAGCACGTCCACCCCCTCGGACACATACTTGGCCATGGTGGCCGCGCCCTTGCTCGACTCGTCGTCGGGGTGGGCGTGGACGGCCATCAGTCGAAGCTGCTCAGTCAAGACTCGATCCTCAGTGATTCGGCCGCCACCGGGTGGCGCCGTCCCGGAGGGACGTCGGTGCGGGGCGGCGGTCGGGTGGCGGGTGAGAGGCTTCTATAGTGACCGAACCGGGGGGCGGAAAATTCCTCGATCTCCGGTACGGGAGGAACGATCATGGTTGCGGTGCGTGAAGCACTTCCGGAGGGCCGCTACGGGCGCTCCGCGGACGAGCGCGCGGACCGCAAGCTCAAGATCATCGGCTCGGTGCTGGGCGTCGCGCTGCTCGGCGTGGTCGGCTGGATCGGTTACGACTACGTGGCGGGCCAGGGCATCAGCGCCGAGGTGATCAAGTTCAGGATCGCTGCGGACGACCGGGTCGACATCCACCTCGAGGTGCGCAAGGACCGGGACGCGAAGGGGTACTGCACGCTCCGCTCCCAGCAGGTGGACGGCAGCGACGTGGCCCGGAAGGACATCCGCTTCGACGACCGTTCCGACCGGATCGACCGGATCGTCTCGTTGCGTACGACCTCGCGGGCGACCAGCGTCGAGCTGCTGGGCTGCACGGTTGACGGCGGGTCGTCGAACTGACCGGAACGGACCTGCTCTGACCTGCGATTATCGCCGCTGACCTGCATTGACGCGGTCATAGCGGTTTACCTTCTCCCCCTTTTCCTGGGGAATTGTTAGGCTCGTGGTTTCGCCCACCCGTGGAGGCACATGCTTCTGGGTAGGGCGATGCTTTGTATTCCCAGTACCGACGCTTGAATATCCAGTACCGACTAGGAGCACCTGTGACCCAGACCAGCGAAAACGTCACCTGGCTCACGCAGGAGGCGTACAACCAGCTCAAGGCCGAGCTGGAGTACCTGTCTGGTCCCGCGCGCACGGAGATCGCCGTCAAGATCGCGGCGGCCCGTGAGGAGGGTGACCTCCGGGAGAACGGCGGGTACCACGCGGCCAAGGAGGAGCAGGGCAAGATGGAGTTGCGGGTGCGCCAGCTCACCCAGCTCCTGGAGCATGCGAAGGTCGGCGAGGCCCCCGCCGACGACGGCGTGGTCGAGCCCGGCATGGTCGTCACCATCGCGTTCGACGGTGACCCCGACGACACCATGACGTTCCTGCTCGCCTCCCGCGAGTACGCGAGCGCGGACATCGAGACGTACTCTCCGCAGTCTCCGCTCGGTACCGGCGTGAACGGCAAGAAGATGGGCGAGGACGCCGAGTACGAGCTGCCGAACGGCAAGTGGGCCTCGGTGAAGATCCTCGCGGCGAAGCCCTACTCGGGCTGAGCCGGCCACCGGACACGGCAGAACACCAGGAAGCCCCGGCCGCCGACGGCCGGGGCTTCCTCGTGTTCCTCAGGCGGTCGCCGAGCGGTACTTGCGGACCGCGAGGGTCCGGAAGACCACGATGATCAGCACGGACCAGATCAGCGAGGCCCAGACGGCATGCTGCATCGGCCAGGCGCCCGACGGGGAGACGCCCGGGTTCCCGAAGAGCTCGCGGCAGGCCTGGACGGTCGCGCTGAACGGGTTCCATTCGGCGATCGGCTGGAGCCAGCCCGCCATGTTCTCGGTGGGCACGAAGGCGTTCGAGATGAACGTGACCGGGAAGAGCCAGATGAGACCGCCCGACGTGGCCGCTTCGGGGGTGCGGACCGACAGACCGATCAGCGCCCCGATCCAGGAGAAGGCGTACCCCAGCAGGAGCAGCAGCGCGAAGCCGCCCAGCACCTTGCCGGCGTTCTCATCGGTGCGCCAGCCGACCAGCAGGGCGACGACCGCGAGAACGACCAGGGTGAGCGTCGTCTGGACGAGGTCGGCGAGCGTACGGCCGGTGAGGACCGCGCCGCGCGCCATCGGCAGCGAGCGGAACCGGTCGATGAGGCCCTTGTGCATGTCGTCCGCGATGCCCGCACCGGCGCCCGCGGTGGCGAAGGTCACGGTCTGCGCGAAGATGCCCGCCATCAGGAAGTTGCGGTAGTCACTGGGGCTGGTGGAACCGCCGATCATCATGGAGCCGCCGAAGACGTAGCTGAACAGCACCACGAACATGATCGGCTGGATCAGCCCGAAGATCACCATCTCCGGGATCCGGGTCATCCGGATCAGATTCCGCTTGGCGACGACGAGGGAGTCGCGGACCGACCCGCCGATGCCGCCGCCCACCCTGGGGGCTGCCGCGAGGCGCGGCGTGTCCGTCGTGGCAGTCACTTGCTGACCTCCTGTGCGGCCTTCCTGTCGGTCTGCGCGCCGGGACCCGGGACCGTCCCGCTCTCGTCCGTCTCCGGCGTCTCGGCGACATGGCCGGTGAGCGAGAGGAACACGTCGTCGAGGGTCGGGCGGCGCAGTCCGATGTCGTCGATCTCGACCCCGCGGGTGTCGAGATCACGGATGATCTCGGCAAGCAGCTTGGCGCCGCCGAAGACCGGGACCGTCAGTTTGCGGGTGTGCTGGGCGACGGTGACCTCACCCTTGCCGAGGTTGGTGAGGACCGCGCGGGCCGGATCGATCTGGTCGGGGTGGTGGACCACGACCTCGACGCGCTCGCCGCCGGTCCTGGCCTTCAGTTCGTCGGAGGTGCCACGGGCGATGACGAGGCCGTGGTCGATGACACAGATGTTGTGCGCCAGATGGTCGGCCTCCTCCAGATACTGCGTGGTCAGCAGCAGAGTGGTGCCGCCTGCGACGAGCTCCTCGATGACCTCCCACAGCTGCTGCCGGTTGCGCGGGTCGAGTCCGGTCGTCGGCTCGTCCATGAACATCACCGGCGGGGAGACGACGAGCGCCGCCGCCAGGTCGAGGCGGCGGCGCATACCACCGGAGTACGTCTTCGCGGGGCGGTCGGCCGCGTCCGCGAGGTTGAACCGCTCCAGCAGCTGCGCCGCACGGGCCTTCGCGTCGCGGCTGCTCATCTGGTAGAGCTGACCGACCATCTGCAGGTTCTCACGGCCGGTCAGATACTCGTCGACCGCGGCGAACTGGCCGGAGAGGCCGATCGAGCGGCGGACCTCGTTGGGTTTCTTCAGCACGTCGATGCCTGCCACGACGGCCCGGCCGCTGTCGGGTTGGAGCAGCGTCGTGAGGACACGCACGGCAGTCGTCTTGCCCGCGCCGTTGGGCCCGAGGAGGCCCAGGACCGTGCCCTCCGGCACGTCGAGATCAACACCGCCGAGTGCTCGTACATCGCCGAAGGTCTTCACCAGACCTTCGGCGTAGATGGCGCCTGGCATATGGGATTCCCCCAGAGCGTTTGTTGACTTACTCGACAGATCCTAGGTTTGCGCGCCTCTCCCCGCCCGGCGAACGCCCAACCTGACGGCATGTCATTCCGTCACCAGGTAGCCCGCACCACGCAGCTTCGCGGTGACCTCCTCGCAGTGCTCGGGCCCCTTGGTCTCCAGATGCAGGTCGACCTCCGCCTCGGTGAGTCCGAGCCGCGGATCGGTCCGCACATGGCCGATGTCGAGGATGTTCGCGTCGGCGACGGTCAGCACGGAGAGCAGCGTGGCCAGTGCCCCCGGGCGGTCCGTGAGCCGGACCCGCAGGCTGAGATAGCGGCCGGCGGTCGCCATGCCGTGGGTGAGGATGCGCTGCATCAGCAGTGGGTCGACATTGCCGCCCGACAGCAGGGCGACGACCGGTCCGCGGAACGACTCCGGGGCGCTCAGCAGCGCCGCCACCGGGCTCGCCCCCGCCGGTTCGACGACCAGCTTCGCCCGCTCCAGACAGAGCAGCAGCGCGCTGGAGAGTTCGGCCTCGGAGACCGTGCGGACCTCGTCGACCAGCTCCCTGACGAGCTCGAACGGTACGTCGCCGGGGCGCCCCACCTTGATGCCGTCCGCCATCGTCTGGAGCGAGCCGATCGCCACCGGGTGGCCGGCGGCGAGCGACGGCGGGTAGCAGGCGGCGCCCGCCGCCTGGACTCCGACGATCCGCACGTCGGGCCGGACCGCCTTCACGGCCACGGCGATGCCCGCGGCGAGTCCGCCGCCGCCGACCCCGACGACGATGGTGCGGACCTCCGGGCACTGTTCGAGGATCTCCAGGCCCACGGTGCCCTGTCCGGCGATGATGTCCGGGTGGTCGAAGGGGTGGATGAAGACCGCGCCGGTCTCCTGGGCGTACTCCTCGGCGGCGGCGAGGGTCTCGTCGACGACGTGACCGTGCAGCCGGACCTCGGCTCCGTACTCGCGGGTCGCGGCGACCTTCGGCAGCGGCGCCCCGACCGGCATGAAGACCGTTGAGCGTACGCCGAGCAGTGCAGACGCGAGTGCGACACCCTGCGCATGGTTTCCGGCGCTTGCGGCGACGACTCCGGCCGCCCGCTCGACCGGGGAGAGGCCGGCGATCCGCACGTACGCGCCGCGCAGCTTGAACGAGCCGGTCCGCTGCAGGTTCTCGCACTTGAAGTGGACCGGCGCTCCGACCAGCCCGGACAGGTGTCGGCTGCCCTCCATCGGGGTCATCCGGGCCACGCCGGAGAGCATCTTCCGTGCGCCGCGGACGTCGTCGAGGATCACTGGGGGAAACGGGGGTGGCGTACGGAAGTTCATAACCGCAAGTCTCGCAGCTGGACACGGGGGCCGGACGCCGTGCTGGTGCCGTCCTGCGTCGTTGTTCGCAGGTTTGTGCAGCACTGGTACACGTTGCCCCGTGGCCGCGTACTCTGTCCCCCACCCATCCGAACACCGCACGAAGAGAGCCCCCGGCCATGCCCCCTCAGGACATGACGACTGTTGCGTCTCCTTCCGGGGGCGCCACCCCCGACTCCACGGGTCCCGACCACCTCCTCGATGTTCTGCAGCACCAGGTGGCCGTCTTCGCCCGCCGTGCCGAGCAGACCCGCCTCGGCGGTGTCGGCCAGGTCCGCAATTCCATGGACCGGGCGGCATATCTGCTGCTGAACCGACTGGACCGCGAAGGCCCGATGGGCGTCAAGGCGCTGGCCGCGGGCATGGGGATCGACTCCTCGACCGTGACCCGTCAGGTCGCGCCGCTCGTCGACACCGGTCTGGTCAAGCGGACCTCGCATCCGGAGGACGGCCGCGCGGTCGTGCTTCAGCTGTCGCCGCGCGGACATGCGCGGCTGGACGAGGTGCGTGCGTCGCGGCGGGAGCTGATGTCGCAGGTGACAGGGGAATGGACGGCGGAGGAGCGCGAGACGTTCTGCACGCTGCTGACCCGCTTCAACGCGGCGCTGGCTGCGCGGCAGCACCAGCCCACGGGTGGCTGAGGACCGGATTACGCCTGCACGACCTCTTGACCCGGGGGCCTCCCCGGCGATCCGATGTGGGTGTGCGAGAGCGGCAGACAGGACTTCAGCGGCGGCGCGCCCAGGAGTTCGAGGCCTTTGTGGCGGGCGCCGCGGGCCGACTGCTGCATACCGCCACCCTGCTCACCGCAGAGCCGACGCAGCCGCCCGGCGCGAACGAACGGGCGCAGCGGCTGCTGACCGCAGCCCTGGCCCGCACGTACGCGGCCTGGGACGGGCTGCACGGCGAGGATCCGTACGACCGCACCCGGCAGGAGCTGGCCATCCGGTTCGCCCATGAGGCGTGGCGGCACCATCGGCCGCGGGGTGGGCTGTTGGATCCGCTGACCCCGCGGGAGCGGCTGGTTCTCGTGCTGCGGCTGTACGAGGGGGTCGCGGAGGAGCAGACCGCCGCGTTGCTGGGGCTTCCGGTGGACCGGGTCCGGGCGCTCTGCAACCGGTCGGTGGCCACGATGCGCGGCACCCGCAGGCCCACGGCGCGGCGGTTGCCCGTACGACTGCTGGGGGTGGGGCCATGAGCCGTCAGAGCCAGAAGGAGGAGCAGGTCCAGCGGATGCTGGACCTGCCGCATCCGCAGGTCCCCGCCGATCTGGCGGAGCGGGCGGCGGAGCAGGGCGGCCGGATACTGCGGCGGCGCCGTGCGTTCCGTGCACTGGTGGTGTTCGTGCTGTGCGTGGCGGTGGTCGCGTTCACGGTGTGGGTGATGATCGCCGAGCCCTGGCACGTGCCGCCCGCGGAGACGACCCCACCCCTGGACGGGACATAGAGCCCGATTCCTGCGGACCTATCCTGAATGTGGCGGCATGCCGTACGCGCCGAGGAGACCGTCATGACCAGGAAGATCGCTGACTGTCGCAAGCACCCGAGCGTCACGAACTGCTCGCTCACCATCGCCGGTGAGGAGGAGGAAGTGGTGCGAGCCGCGACGGAACACGCGGTCTCCGTCCACGAACACGCCGACAGCCCGGAGCTGCGGGAGCAGATCCGGGCGTCGCTGGAGGACGAGAAGGTCGACGCCTGACCCCCAGGACGCCGGGCGGGCGGGACGAGCGCCTGCCCGCCCGGTTCTGTGTCGCCGGACTCCCTGGACCTCTCCGGTGCTGCGGCCGGAAGGGTTCACCGGCTCGCGGGCCCCGGCACGCACATCTGCCGCGTTGCCGTCGGTCACCGACGCTCCGCCTTGCAGCTGCGCACACCGGACCCCACTCACCGATCCGGTCCGATCCGAAAGAAGGGCCCTATCCGAGCGCCTGCGTCAGGTCGGCCAGCAGGTCGTCCGCGGACTCGATGCCGACGGAGAGGCGGACCAGATCGGCCGGTACCTCCAGGGCGGAGCCGGCCACGGAGGCGTGCGTCATCCGGCCCGGGTGCTCCACCAGCGACTCGACGCCGCCGAGCGACTCGCCGAGCGTGAAGAGCTCGGTCCGGTTGCAGACCTCGACCGCTGCCTCCTCGCCGCCCTGGACCCGGAAGGAGACCATGCCGCCGAACGCCTTCATCTGCTTGGCGGCGACCTCGTGTCCCGGGTGCTCCGGCAGCCCCGGGTAGAGGACCTGGGTGACCTTGGGGTGCCGGGTCAGCAGCTCGGCGACCTTGGCCGCGTTCTCGCTGTGCCGGTCCATCCGGACGGGCAGCGTCTTGATGCCACGCAGCACCAGCCAGGAGTCGAACGGTCCGGCGACCGCGCCCATCGCGTTCTGGTGGTACGCCAGTTCCTCGCCGAGCTCCGCGTCGGCGGCGATCAGCGCACCGCCGACGACGTCGGAGTGGCCGCCCATGTACTTGGTCAGGGAGTGCACGACGACGTCCGCGCCGAGTGCGATCGGCTGCTGCAGGTAAGGGCTGGCGAAGGTGTTGTCGACGACCAGCCGGGCACCCGCGGTGCGCGCCACGTCCGCGACCGCGGCGATGTCGGTGATGCCGAGCAGCGGGTTGGACGGCGTCTCGACCCAGATGACCTTCGTGCGGTCGTTGACCGCGGCCCGGACCGCCGCCGGGTCCGAGGTGTCCGCGACGGAGTAGTCGACGCCCCACCGCTCGACGACCTTGGCGAAGAGCCGGAAGGTGCCGCCGTAGGCGTCGTTCGGGATGACGACATGGGCGCCGGGGTGGAGCAGCGTGCGGAGCAGGCAGTCCTCCGCCGCGAGCCCGGACGCGAAGGCGAGACCGCGGCGGCCGCCCTCGATGGCCGCGAGGTTCTCCTCCAGCGCCGTGCGCGTCGGGTTGGCGCTGCGGCTGTATTCGTAGCCGCCGCGCAGTCCGCCGACGCCGTCCTGCTTGTACGTGGACACCTGATAAATGGGCGGAACAACGGCGCCGGTGAGGGGATCGGCGGTGTTGCCCGCGTGGATCGCGAGAGTCTCGAAGCTGTGCTGATCGCTCATGGGGCCCGAGCGTAGTTCGTCACGGGGGTGATCCACGGCCACTGCGCCGTCCGGTGACAATGGGCGCATGGAGATTCTCTGGTTCCTGATCGCGCTGTGCATGCTCGCCGCGGTCCTCGGCCCCTTCGTGCTGCGTCGCCGCTCCGGTATCCACCAGGTCGCGCCCGGCTCCCCCGACGCCGCCGACCCGGACACGTACGGCTTCGTGCGCCAGGAGCAGCTGGACATCCGGATGCCTGGGCCCGACCAGGACCTCCTCGATGTCCTCGATGTCGTGCAGCGCACCCAGGACTGGCGCGCCGCCTCTCAGCTGCTGGCGGGGACGCCGAAGGAGGGTGAGGTGCGGTGGCAGCGCGTGCAGGCGTTCGCCGGTGCCGCCTCGCTGGAGCTGATGCAGGCGCCCGGGGTCGGTGGCGCGTGGCTGCGGTCGTGGCGCGCGGAGTCGCCGAAGGACGCGGGCGGGGCCGCGGTGCACGCCGAGTTCCTGGTCCAGCAGGCATGGCGGTCCTCGTCCGCGGGGACGGACGACTTCAGGATCATCCTGGAGGAGGCCCGTACGGTCTGCGGCGAGGCGGCCCTGCTGGCGCCCGGCGACCCCGTCCCGTACATCGTCGAGCTGGCCGTCGCGCGTGGACTCGGCTACTCCCACGAGCAGTTCGACCAGCTCTGGGCGAAGATCATCGACCGCGCTCCGGCGCACATGGGCGCGCACATCGCCGCGCTGCACTTCTGGTGCGAGAAGTGGCACGGCTCCCGCGAGGAGGCCGAGCGGTTCGCGACGTCCGCCGCGTCCCGCGCCCCGCAGGCTTCACTGCTGGCCGCGTTGCCGCTGTTCGCGGTGTACGAGCATCTGCCCGAGGTCAATCTGGTGCAGGGCTTCTACCGGGGCGTCGTGGTGACGAAGGCCGTCGAGGGCGCCTTGTTCGCGGTGCACGCGGCGCGCCCCGACGACCCGATGCTCGCCCATGTCCGTCATCTGCTGGTGCTGTTCCTGGTCCGGATGGAACGCTGGGCGGAGGCGATGCACCAGCTCGTCCACATCGACGGGCACGTGGGCGCGCTGCCGTGGACGCAGAACCCCGACCCGGCCGCCGAGTACACGGTCTACCGGGCGCTGGCGGTCGCCGGGTACGAGGCGAACGGCGGCAGCCCGGCGACGCTGCCGCGGTAAGGGGGCCGGTTCCACCGCAGGTCAGCCCTCGTTCCACCGCTGGTCAACCCTCGTTCCACCCCAGATCGGCCCTCGTCCCGCCGCCGGCCGCGGCTGTCGCCGAACCACGTTGCCGCATCCGCCCGCGGTAGGACATACTCCGGATCCCCCCACAACCCGCACGCCCGACTCCACCGTTCGCCATACGTTTCTCGTTCCCGTGGGGGGAATCGCCCGATGGGCCCATCTCTGCGTGCCGCGCGCGCCCTTGTCCTGCTCGCCGGCTTCTATCTGCTGAGCGTCGTCCTGCTCGCCGCCCTCGGAGCCCTCGACTGGGCGGCATTCGCCTGGACACCGGGCAGCGTCGCCGCGAAGCTGTTCGTCCTCAGCGTCGTGCTGGCCGTCCCGATCGTGCGGGGCATGTTCATGCTGCGCACGCCGAAGGACGAGGGCCTGGCCGGACTGC
Organism: Streptomyces sp. NPDC057486; assembly: GCF_042802415.1. Lineage (NCBI taxonomy): Bacteria > Bacillati > Actinomycetota > Actinomycetes > Kitasatosporales > Streptomycetaceae > Streptomyces > Streptomyces sp. NPDC057486. The sequence continues at coordinate 64,584 of NZ_JBHVEE010000043.1, forward strand.
CGGTCGGCGACACCCACGAACCCCTGCTCTGGGCCACCGTCCGTGACATCGCGCAACAGGTCGGCACCCGCGCGCCGGACGAGATCGTGCTCACCGGCGATGTGAACGCCGCGGTCAGCGAGGACGCCAGGTTCCTCGGCCTGGTCGGCGGCAGCCGCCGGCTCTATCTCGGCCTGCCCCTGATGACCGGCCTGTCCCAGGCCCAGCTGCGTTCCGTACTCGCCCACGAGATGGGCCACTACGGCAACTCCGACACCCGGCTCACCGCGATCACCGCGCGCGGCCGCATCCAGGTGACGCGTACCATCGCCCACTTCCAGGAGCGGGCGGGCAAATCCGTCGCCAAGGAGCAGGCGCGCCAGGAGAAGAAGGCGGCAAAGGCCCTCGCCAAGGGCAAGAAGGCCAAGGAGATCGACGCCGGTGGCGCGGGTGTCACGTACCGCGCGATGGCGGCGATCTACACGGCGTACGCGAAGTTCTACATGCGTGCCACGCTCTCCGGCGCCCGCCGCGAGGAGCTCGCGGCCGATGTCGCCGCGGCCCGGATCGCGGGCCGTGACGCGACCGCGTCCGCCCTGCGCGAGCTCCCGGCCCTCGACGCCGCCCACGGCTTCTACATGAACGCTTACGCCACGCTCGGCGTCGAGGCAGGAATGCTGCCGCTGCCCGGCGAGGTCCTCGGAGGCGTACGGCATCTGCTGGCCGCCCGCCAGGACGAGCTGGACGAGATGCGCGGCTCCCTGCCGACCGAGCCGTCCTCCCCGTACGACTCGCATCCCCCGATCGCGGAGCGCGTCGCCCGGATCGAGGCGCTGCCGGACGACGGGCGTGCCTCGGAGCCGGTGGAACCGTCTCTGGCCCTGCTCGCCGATCCCGAGCGGGCGCTCGCCGCCGTCGAGGAGGCAGTCCTCACGCCCGAGGCGCTGAGGCTGCGCCGCGCCGACTGGCCGGAGCTGGTGCACGAGTCGATGGCGTCGTACACCGAACGGTCGGCGCGGGGGTTCGGCGCGGTGGTCGCCGAGGCGACCGGCAGCGACGGCTCGCTCTCCGCCACGCTCGACGCGATCGACGCGGGTGCGCTGTGGCAGATCGCCGACCGGCTGCCCAAGTCCGAGGAGGCCGCCGCGGCGACCGGCCGGGCCGCCCGCGAGTTCGCCAGGCCCCGGCTGCGGTCCGGCCTGTCGCAGCTGGTCAGCAACGAGTGCGTACGGCAGGGACGGGCCCGCTGGCAGCTGTCCTGGTCCGACTCCGCCGCGCTGGAGCTGCCGCACGGGTGGGCGCAGGAGCTCCCCGCGGCGCTGGACGCCGCCGTGGCGGACATCCCGGACACGGAGCCGCTGCGCAAACTGCTCACCCTGTGACCTCCCTGCATCCTCCCGGATTGGACCGGTACTCCCTGTGGCACGACTGATACCTCTGCTGGCGATCGCGTTCGGCGTCTACTTCTGGCTGAAGGCGCGGAAGAACACGGCGTCGCCCGACACCCCCTCGGCGTCCGGCAGTCGCCGGAGCCGCAAGTCCGACCCGGCGAGGGCCGCGGCACAGCTCGGCTTCGTCCCGGCCGACGCCGTCGACACCGCACACGCCGCCGCCCCCGACCCGCACGACGAGGAGGTACGCGCCACTGTCCGGGCCGGGAACTGGCAGGCGGGCGCCGACTTCCTCGCCGGCGCGGGCCGGGACTGGCAGGAGCGCTACCGGCGTGCCGGCGTGCTCCAGGACGAGGCCGCGTCCGACGACACCTGGCTGCTGGCCTGGCGCTCCGCGCAGCCGAAGGACGCGGGCGCCGCCCTCGTGCACGCGGGCGCGCTGATCAGCGTGGCGGCGGACATCCGCGGTGCGAAGCAGGCGAAGTACACCACGCAGGAGCAGTTCGCCGGCTTCCACCGGATGATGGCCCAGGCGCGGGTGGCCTGCCACGAGGCCCAGGAGCTGGCGGGCGACGACCCCTGCCCGTACATCGCCGAGATCTCCTGCGCCCTGGGCCTCGGCTACGGGCACGGCGACTTCCGCGCCCTGTGGGCCGAGATCGAGAAGCGCGACGCGCACCACCTCGCGGCTCACACCTCGGCACTCCAGTACTGGTGCCGCAAGTGGCGCGGCTCGCACGAGCTGGCCGAGCGTTTCGCGCGCGAGGCGGCGGCGAAGGGCAGCCCCGGCCGGCTCCTCTCCTTCCTCCCGCTCTACGCCGCGTTCGAGCAGGAGACCGCGGAGCAGGACGTCGATCCGGACGCGTACTACAAGAGCCCTGAGCTGATCGCCGCGGTCGACGCCTGTCTGATCGATGTGGCGGCCGCCGCGGAGGCCAACCCCGGGGACCCGCGGATCGTCCGGGTCCGCCACATGCTCGCCTGGCTGCTGTACTGGCAGGATCGGTACGAGGAAGCGGTGGAGCAGTTCCGTGCGGTCGACGGCCATATCGACAGCGCCCCGTGGACGTACTCGGGGGACCCGAAGCAGCGCTACCTCCAGGCCCGCGACTTCAGCGCCGCACAGGTCCTGTCGGCGAGCGGGAACTGACGGCTGCGACGTGGCGGGGGCGCCGGAATCCGCGGCGGCCCCGCCACGTTGTACGGGCTGCACACCCCTACCCCGGAGGAGCCCCCGCATGTTCCTGCAGCGCCGCACCCCGCAGCTCCCCACCCCGAATGAGGCTCTGCGCGGCCGCCCCACCCCCGAATTCACCGTCCCGTCCCGCCACACGGTCCTCGGCAATCCGCTGGTGGGCCCGTACCCGCACGGCCTGGAGGTCGCGGACTTCGCGCTGGGCTGTTTCTGGGGTGCCGAGCGCAAGTTCTGGCAGACGGACGGTGTCTGGACGACGCTCGCCGGCTACCAGGGCGGCTACACGGAGAACCCCGTGTACGAGGAGGTCTGCTCGGGCCTGACGGGGCACACGGAAGCGGTCCGCGTCGTCTTCGACCCGAAGATCGTCACGTACTCCGAGCTGCTGAAGGTCTTCTGGGAGTCCCACGACCCGACACAGGGCTTCCGCCAGGGCAATGACGTGGGTACGCAGTACCGCTCGGCGGTCCACACCCACTCCCCCGAGCAGGAGGCGGCCGTTGCCGCGTCCCGCGAGGCGTACCAGAAGGTCCTGACGGCCTCCGGCCACGGCACGATCACCACGGAGATCCTCCCGGCGGAGGGCCGCACGTTCTGGCCCGCCGAGGCATATCACCAGCAGTACCTGGACAAGAACCCGGCCGGGTACTGCGGGATCGGCGGGACGGGGGTTTCATGCCCGATCGGCGTGGCACCTGTCCCGTCGACGGACAGCTGAGGGACAGCTCACCGCTTCGGCGACTCCCGGCCCTGCGCCGCGAGCGCGCACGCATCCGCAGTGAAAAGGGCAGCACGACCGGCCGGCTGCCCGACGGGCCCACTGACCAGAGACTGCGATTCGCCGCCGAGCTCGGCTGAGCCGAGCCACGGTGGTCGGAACCTGGCCAGAATCCTGGAACCAGCTGATGCGCGCCCCCGGGGAAGGCGTTGACCCGGGTCGCTCACTTACGACGGCCGTGAGAGCCGGTCAGGGGTTCGTGCGTGACAGGTGGTCGGGGAGGTCGGTGAGCCGTTCGATGCGGAGCACCGTCTCGTCTGCCGTCGGCAATGACCGATGGTGTCCAGGACGTCCTTGGCCGCAGAAGCGTCCCACCGGGGAATCCTGCGGGGCACGGTGCGAGTCCTCCAGGGACGGCCATGGTGGTTCAGGCGGTGGGTAACCTGTGCCGGAGTGCTGACAGACGAGGGACACCTGGCACAACGGACCCGCGGGACGCGGCATATCGTGCCCGATCGGTGTCGCTCCCGCGGACGGCCGACCTGCCGCCCGCCGTCCCGCGTACCTGCCCGAGGAGGAGTCCCACCCGATGACGAGCGACGGCCTCGACAGCCTTGCCGCGATGCGCGGCCGCCCCTGGTTCATGGCCAACGAACTCCTGGCGTTCGTCATCGAGTTGGCGGCGCTGGCGTGCCTGTCGTGGTGGGGTTTCACCGCCGGCGGCTCAACCGCGGCCCGGTGGCTGCTGGGGCTCGGAATGCCGGCGGCGGCCATCGTGCTGTGGGGGCTGTTCGCCGCTCCTCGCGCCCGGGTCCGGCTTCCGCTGTGGGGCGTCCTGCTGGTGAAGGCGGTGGTGCTCGGCGGCGGGGTGTACGCGGTGTACCGCGTGGGTCATCCGGTGGCGGCGTCGGTGGCCGGCGTCGTGGTGGTCGCGAACACGGGGCCGGCCGAGTTCTTCCGGCGCCGGCCCGCGCGGTGACGGGCTCTCGGGGCCTCTCGCGTTCGGATCATGTTTTTCTCTAGGGGTCCGATACGTTTGTGGTTTGTAT